>JAITSR010000147.1 GCA_031287655.1 Clostridiales bacterium | reverse complement strand
CGCCGAATACGACGACGCCGGACGTGTCGACACTCTTGCCGCCCCCGGCGTCTAATGGCGCCCCGTCGGAGAGGAACACGATATACGCGGGGCGGTCGGTCTTTTCGGCGGCTTCCCGCCCGTCGAGCGCCTGCATCGCAACCGTGAGACCGCTCGTATAATTTGTCTGGCCAAGGTCCGGGAGCGAGATTGCGCCTTCTAAAGCGGTCAGCTGTGCCGAATCAAAAAAGTACGGACTCGCGCCTGTGCCACCAGCCGGTCTGGAAACAATTTGTGCAGAGCTGCCAAAGTATACGACGGCTATACGGTTGCCGTTCGGGGAACCGTCCGCGTCCTTGAGCGTCTTTTGCGCAAATGTTTTCGCCGCGTTTTCGGCCGCCACTTTGCGGGGGTAGCACTCCGAGCCTGTATCGAAGTCATAGGACACCCCGAACGAGGTGACGTCGTCCAGCGGGAAGCGATAGCCCGAGATTCCGTCATACGCGTCACCAAACGCATCTGCGGATACGTGAAACAAAAGTGACGCGCTCGCATTGGGATTGCTTGGTATATCGCCCCATCCGCTAGGACTCCATGTGTTATTAAAAACCGCGCTTCTGCGATACCACTCCACAGCAGAACCCTGATGTTCCGTACGATAGCCCAAAACGGTGAGACGCACGGGAGATGCGATTGTCTGTTTAGCGGATCGGTGCAGCGTGACCGTAAGAGTGAGCGTGTCACTGACATCAAACCAACCCGCGCCGGTCCACACCTGATACGCCACATCTTTTGTGAACGTGACCTCGCTGTAGTGATCCGGGTTTGCGCACGCGCTATCTCTCATCGACGAAGAGCTGTCGAGCACCAGCACGACGTCATAGGACGAGCGGAGCGGCTGGCCCTGCGTCGTCAGCGTGACACGGCCGACGTTGTCAAGCGGCAAATCATCCACCCATTCCGCCTGCTTGTCGACAAAAATACTGCCCGGATTGGGGTAGAGCGGGAACTGCGCGATGTCCCCCGGCGATCCGCCCTCCAAATTGTGCGAATCAACGAAGGGTTCGCCCGGATCGCCCGGCGCCGCGTAGGCGGCCGTGGCCGCCCCGTTTGCGAGCGGGCCGGGAAGCGCGGAAAGAAGCGCGCCCGGGACCGCGCCTAGCAGGACCGCGAGCGCGAGCAGCAGCGCCGAAATTCTGCGGAAAATAAGCCGCGTATTCACGGAACCGGTTCCGCGAAAAACAGACCCACCACCCGCAAATTTTGCGCGGTGGGCGCGAAGATGTGCCCTGTCGGCGCGGCGCGCCGCGGGAGCCCGCCGTCCACACTGATTGTGCAGCATAAAAAAATCCCCCTTTTTGAACCGTTACATAAACCAATTGTGTCCTACCGTGTTTTTACTAAAAAACGTTTGTTAGTCATAAAGCATTAGAAGAACGCGCTAAGATGTCATTTGTCTGCGCTAAAGATGTCTGAACTCAAGGCGGCGCGCCATATAAAACATATATAAAGTACACGCCTTTTACCATGTTAGCACCACAATTCCCCGCCGTCAACGGATTATCGGATATTTTCATTAACTCTATGTTACAGTTTGATTATTTTTTGATGTTCGGGACACGCGTCGGCGCGTCCGGCTTGCGCTGTGTGTCCCGGCGCGCGGGGCGGAATTTTTGGAACGCGGCGGGGAGCGCGAAATCCCGCAGAAGCTCGTCGGGTCCGGCCCACACAAAGGCGGCGCAAGCCGCGGAGCAGTCGATCTCATAGCAGAGTACGCGCCACTCGATATGAGTAAAAATATGCCGCCCGTGTCTGACATTCCGCACGCGAAATGTCGGCTGCAGACCGTGGGCGAGTGTGGTTTTGGGCGCGTCCGGCTCGCCGTCGGCCGACTCATGCGGAACGGACGATTCGGATGATTTGGACGGAACGGGCGACTCGGGCGGAACGGGGGGCGCGCCGCTCGTTTCCGACGCGTAACACGCGCGCAGCCACCGCAGCGCGGCGCTCTCGTCCAAGAGACCGTCGACGTTTGGGAACTCCCACATACCGCGCAGCACGCCTTTTTCCGTTCTCCTGCGCAGCGCAGTCTTGCCGCCGCAGTCCAAAATCAAATACGTCAAGTCCCGCACGGCGCGCTTTTTTTTCGCCTTTCGGACCGGCAGCGACCCAATCCAGCCGTTTTGCAGCGCGCGGCAGACGTCCGCGGCGGGACATCGCTCGCACAGCGGCGCGCCGTTTGGCAGGCAGACCGTCGCGCCGAGCTCCATCAGGCTCTGCGTAAAATCCCCGCAGCGCCCCTTGGGATACACGGCCGCGAGCCGCTCCGCGGTCCCCTCCCGAACCGTCGTCTCGTCAACGCAGTCAAAGCTGCCCGTTATCCGCGCGAGAAGCCGCAGTACGTTGCCGTCGACAGCCGGGACGGGCACGTCAAAGCAGATCGAGGCGACCGCGCCCGCCGTGTAGGCGCCAACGCCCGGCAAGGCCCGGAGCGCGGTCACCTCGCCCGGGAACAGACCGCCCTCCCGCTCCGCGATCAGGCGCGCCGTCCTGTGCAGATTCCGCGCGCGCGAGTAGTAGCCGAGCCCCTCCCAGAGCTTTAGCACGCGCGCCTCATCGGCCTCCGCGAGCGCGAATACGGTCGGAAACGCGGCGAGAAAGCGCGTATAATAGCCTATAACGGTCTCGACCCGCGTCTGCTGGAGCATAATCTCCGAGAGCCACACGCGATACGGGTCTTTGTTCTCGCGCCACGGCAGCGCCCGCGCGTTCGCGGCAAACCACGGCAGGAGCAGGCCGGGCAGCCTGCTGATCGCAATGTCAATTTCTCTATTCATAATGGTTCAGTGTAGCAGGTCAGCCGCCGCCGGGCAACGCTTTTTGCAAAATTATTTTTTAAAATCCGCTTGACAAACAGCGTTTTCTCGTATACTATAAAACATATCAGTTTTATATGAATACTCGTATATTTGCTATCAAGGAGGGGCATGAAACTTATGGGGGTCTACAAATCATTTACGGAGCTCGTCGGAAACACACCGCTGCTCGAGCTCGGCAACTACGCAAAGCAGGAAGGGCTCTCGGCAAAGCTGATCGGTAAATTGGAATACTTCAATCCCGCCGGGAGCGTGAAGGACAGGATCGCAAAGGCGATGATAGAAGACGCCGAGGCTAAAGGGCTGCTAAAAGAGGGCGCCGTGATCATTGAGCCGACGAGCGGCAACACGGGCATCGGCCTCGCCGCCGTCGCGGCGTCACGCGGCTATCGGATCGTCCTGACGATGCCGGAGACAATGAGCGTCGAGCGCCGGAACCTGTTAAAAGCCTACGGCGCGGAGGTCGTGCTCACAGAGGGCGCGAAGGGCATGAAGGGCGCGATCGCGCGCGCCGAGGAACTCGCGGCGCAAACGCCCGGGAGCTTTATCCCGGGTCAGTTTGTGAATCCGGCGAACCCCAAGGTCCACCGCGAGACGACCGGCCCCGAAATCTGGGAGGATACGGACGGCGCGGTCGACATCCTCGTAAGCGGCGTCGGTACGGGCGGCACGCTCACGGGCGCGGGCGAGTTCTTAAAGTCAAAAAAGCCGGGCCTGCGCGTCGTCGCGGTCGAACCCGCCGACTCCCCGGTGCTGTCGAAGGGCGCCTCGGGCCCCCATAAAATTCAGGGCATCGGCGCGGGTTTCATTCCCGATACGCTCGACACCTCCGTCTATGACGAGATCATCACCGTCGAAAACGAGAACGCCTTTGTGACCGGCCGCAAACTCGCAAAGGCCGAAGGCGTGCTCGTGGGCATTTCGTCCGGCGCGGCGCTCTGGGCCGCGACCGAGCTTGCGAAGCGGCCTGAAAATCACGGCAAGTCGATTGTCGTAATCCTGCCGGACACCGGCGAGCGCTATCTGTCAACGCCGCTGTTCTCCGAATAGGCGTATCTTTGCTTTATCAATAAAAACCGCGGAGCAAGCCAAAAGCGCCGCGGTTTTTTTGTTTGTCACGTAATAAACAATCAGTTGTTTCATAAACAAAAAAAGTCCATTTGGTGTTTATTTACATGAGTTTATGGGTAAATAGTTAAAAAGTAACTATCTGTTAAAGGACAACAAAGCGGAGGCATCAAATGATGGTTGCCAGAAAAAAGATCCTGATCGTTGACGACAACGCGATCACACTGAAAGTGGCCAGAAATATCCTGATGGTAGAGTATGACGCCTTTACCGTCCCAAGCGCGGAAATGATGTTCCGCTTCCTCAAAAATACGATACCCGACTTGATTTTGCTTGACGTGCTGATGCCGGGCATGACCGGATATGAAGCCCTGCGTATCCTGCAGGCCGACCCGCGCACGAGGCGTATCCCGGTCGTCTTTTTGAGTTCGCAGTCCGATGAGAAGGATGAGATCGAAGGCTTTTCCCTCGGCGCGGTCGACTACATCACAAAGCCGTTCTCCCCGCCCCGCCTCATAAAGCGGATCGAGCGGCATCTGCTCGTTGAAACGCAGCGGGCGGAGCTCGAATACATCAACAACAACCTTCAGAGCCTTGTGAATATGAAAACGCGCGCCGTGACCGAACTTCAGACCGCAATCCTCACAACGGTCAGCGAACTCGTTGAGTGCCGCGACGATGTAACCGGCGAACATGTTTTCCGGACGTCCCGGACGCTTCGCCTGCTCGTCACAGAACTGATGAACCTCAATGTCTACACGGACGAACTGCTGACATGGGACATCGACCTTATGCTGCAATCATCCCAACTCCATGACGTCGGCAAAATTTCGATCCACGATCATATCCTGCTAAAGCCGGGTAAGCTGACGCCGGCGGAATTTGAGGAAATGAAGAAGCACTCGATATTCGGCGAGGAGATTATCGACCGGATTCAGAAAAGTACGAGCGAGAACGCTTTTTTAAAGCACGCGAAGATCATGGCCGGATCGCACCATGAAAAATGGGACGGCTCCGGCTACCCGCGCGGCCTTGCGGGGGCTGACATCCCGCTCGAGGGCAGGCTGATGGCGGTCGCGGACGTCTATGACGCGCTGATCTCCAAGCGGCCCTATAAGCCCGCGTTTTCGCACGAGCAGGCAATCGAGATTCTGCTCCAAGGCTGCGGCAGCCACTTTGACCCCGCGCTCGAACCGGTCATCCGCGTCGCCTGCACCCGCTTCGCCAGCTGACCCACTCTGTGCAATCGCTTCCTTTTCGCCGGTAATTATGCTAAAATAGCGACAAGAGCAAATCACAGGCGGGCAAGGTGACGGCGGGCTCGTTGGAGCGAGAAAGCGGAGGCTGTCGGGGCGCCGTCCCGGAGGACGCGAGAGGAACGTGGATGTTTAAAAATCTGATTGAAAAAATCATTGGCACATATAGCAAACGCGAGCTAAAAAGACTGTATCCGATCGTCGATGAGATCGAAGCGCGCGGCGAGGAAACAGAGCGCCTGAGCGACGACGACCTGCGCGCCAAAACGGCGGAGTTCCGGCGGCGGCTCGTTGCGGGGGACACGCTTGACGACATCCTGCCCGAGGCGTACGCGGTTGTGCGAGAGGCCGCGCGCCGCGTCCTTGGTATGAAGCACTTCCGCGTCCAGCTGCTCGCGGGCGTCGTGTTGCATCAGGGGCGAATCGCGGAGATGAAAACCGGCGAGGGCAAGACGCTGACGGCGACGCTGCCGGTTTATCTCAACGCGCTCGAAGGCAAGGGCGTACACGTCGTGAGCGTGAACGACTACCTTGTAAAGCGCGACAGCGAATGGATGGGCAAGGTCTACACCTTCCTCGGCCTCACGGTCGGTCTGATCGTCCACGACAAGGACAACGCGGCCCGCAAGGAGGCCTACGCCTGCGATATCACATACGGCACGAACAACGAGATCGGCTTCGACTATCTGCGCGACAACATGGTCACATATAAGGAAAATATGGTTCAGCGCGGCCTTTCCTACGCGATCGTCGACGAGGTCGACAGTATTTTGGTCGACGAGGCGCGCACGCCGCTGATCATCTCCGGCGCGGGCGAGAAATCGACCGACCTCTACAAAAAGGCCGACTCGTTCGCAAAGCGTCTGACCGCGAAGGTCCTCGTCGAGAGCGACGAAAAGCAGTCGCAGGAGGATGTGGCTGAGGACTATATCGTCGACGAAAAGGCAAACACCGCGACGATCACGGAGCGCGGCATCCGCAAGGCGGAATCCTTCTTTGGCATCGAGAACCTCTCGGATATGGAAAATATCACGCTCTCGCATCACATCAATCAGGCGATCAAGGCGAACGGCACGATGAAGCGCGACCGAGAGTACGTCGTCAAGGACGGCGAGGTCATCATCGTCGACGAGTTCACGGGCAGGCTGATGTACGGCCGCCGGTACAGCGACGGGCTGCATCAGGCGATCGAGGCAAAGGAGGGCGTGAATGTTGAGCGCGAGAGCAAAACACTGGCGACGATCACTTTTCAGAACCTGTTCCGCCTCTATAAAAAACTCGCGGGCATGACCGGCACGGCGCTGACCGAGGAGCAGGAGTTTCAGGAGATTTATAAACTCGACGTCGTCGAGGTCCCGACGAACATGCCGATGATCCGCGAGGACCAGCCCGACTGTGTGCTCAAAACCGAGAAGGGCAAGTTTGACGTTGTGATCGAGGAGATCGTGAGCCGCCATGAAAAAGGCCAGCCGGTGCTGATCGGTACGATTTCGATCGAAAAATCCGAGCTTCTGAGTTCCATGCTGCGGCGGCGCGGCGTCCGGCACGAGGTCCTGAACGCGAAGTTCCATGAGCGCGAGGCCGAGATCATCGCGCAGGCGGGCAAGTATCAGGCGGTCACGATCGCAACGAACATGGCCGGCCGCGGCACGGATATTGTACTCGGCGGCAACGCGGAATTTCTCGCAAAGCAGGACATGCGCAAGGCCGGTTTTGACGAGGAACTGATCGCCGCATCCAACAGCTTCAATGAAACGGACGACCCGCTTGTACTCGCGGCGCGGGAGAGGTTCAACGAGCTCTACCGGCAGCACAAGACGCAGACCGACACGGAGCGCCAAAAGGTCATCGGAGCCGGGGGGCTCTGCATCTTAGGCACGGAGCGGCACGAGTCGCGGCGCATCGACAACCAGCTCCGGGGCCGGTCGGGCCGTCAGGGGGACCCCGGCGAGTCTAAGTTTTTCATCTCGCTCGAGGACGATCTGATGAGACTGTTCGGTTCGGAGCGCATGACGGGGATTGTTGACGCGCTGGGCCTTCGTGAGGACGAGCCGATCGAGCACCGGATGCTGTCGAACGCGGTCGAGTCGGCTCAGCGCCGGGTCGAGGGCCGGAACTTTAGCATCCGCAAGCATGTGTTGCAATACGACGACGTGATGAATCAGCAGCGTGAGGTGATCTACGCGGAGCGCCAGCGCGTGCTGAACGGTGAGAACCTGCGCGACTCCTATACAAAAATGGCGGACGGCGCGATCGACGGGATCATCAAGGCGCACACGGGGAACGGCGCTTTTGTGGACGACTGGGACCTCGTGGGCATGAACAACTATGCGGCGAGTCTGCGCCTGCCATCCGGCCTGTTTACGGTCGAGCAGGCGGAGCGCGAGGAGATCACGACCGAAAAACTCAAATCCAAGGCGCTCGAAAAGATCGAGTGGCTCTATCAGGAGAAGGAGCGGGAGCTGTCGCCCGAAATCATGCGGGAGATCGAGCGCGTCGTCCTGCTGCGGGTCGTCGACGAAAAGTGGATGGATCATATCGACGCGATGGACCAGCTCCGCCACGGGATCAGTATGAGGGCCTACGCGCAGCGCGACCCGGTGATCGAGTATAAATTCGAGGGTTTTGAGATGTTCGAGCAGATGACAAAGAGCATCAGCGAGGACGCGCTCAGCCTGATTCTGCGCGCCAAGATTCAGAAGGGGCAGGAAGTCAAGAGGGAGAAGGTCGCGGAGCCGATCGCGGCGAGCCACGGAGACGACACCCCGGCCGCGCCCGTGCGCCGTGCCCAGAAAGTCGGCCGCAACGATCCCTGTCCGTGCGGCAGCGGCAAAAAATACAAAAATTGCCACGGCGCCGTAGCTTGACTTATTCAAAATGAAATGGAGGCGACGTGTCATGAGACAGCAAGTCACGCTGGAAAAATACCACGCGCTCGGGAATGACTATTTGGTCTATGATCCGCGCAGGAACGCGCAGAACGGAGCGCGGGACATTTTGCTCGCGGGGGCGGGCGGCAAGGAGACTGCGGGCGGCGCGTCAAACGGCGCGTGGGCGGGGCCTGACGCGCCGCCGCTCGATATTGATGCGGTCCGGCTGATTTGCGACCGCAATTTTGGCTGCGGGAGCGACGGCATTTTATACGGCCCGGTCGACGCGGGCGGCGGGCGGATCGGCGTGCGGATCTACAATCCGGACGGCGGCGAGGCGGAAAAGAGCGGGAGCGGCGTGCGCATTTTTTCAAAATATCTGAAGGACTTCGGGTATGTACATGATCGTTCGTTCACGCTCGCGACTCTCGGCGGCGACGTCACGGTCGACTATCTCTCAGAGGATGGCGCGCTGATGAAGGTGATGATGGGCAAGGTCACGTTCCGGAGCGGGGAGATCCCCGTCGCGGGCGCGGACAGGGAGGTCGTGGACGAACCGATGACCTTTGGCGGCAAAGACTACCGCGTCACATGCGTCTCAATCGGCAACCCGCACTGCGTGATCCCGGTCGGCGCGCTTTCCAAGGACGAGGCGGTCGAGACGGGGCGGATCGCCGAGTCCGCGCCATGCTTTCCGAACCGGATCAACGTGCAATTTATGAAGGTCCTCGACCGGCGCAACATTCAAATTGAAATCTATGAGCGTGGGGCGGGTTATACGCTCGCGTCCGGAACCAGCAGCTGCGCCGCGGCGAGCGCCGCGCACAGGCTCGGGCTCGTCGACGGCAGCCTGACCGTACACATGCCGGGCGGCGCGCTCGAGATCGAGATCGGCGCGGACTGGACTGTCCGTATGACCGGGACTGTGAGCCGCGTCGGGACATTCGCGCCCGCCGCCGAATTTGCGGAAAGGCTGACGGCGGGGCGCTGAACTTACGGCGGCGCCTCGCCGTCACAGGATCGGCCTTTCATTATTTACGCGACACCGGAAAAATCGGAGCTGTTCTGCGCGCCGCCCTCCGGCTGCGTGTCGTTCGCCGCCTGCTCCGCGGCGCCGGACGACAGCCTTTCCGCGATCTCCCTAAATTCCATGCGGTCGACCGACGCGCGAAGCCATTCGACAAGTTCCCGCGCGTCCGCGGCGGTATAGGAGAAACACTCCAACTCCGACAGCATCGTGTCGACGCCGTCCATGTCATAGCTGACGCACGCGTCTTTTAACCGGTCGAGCACGAGCCTGTCCGGCGCTTCCCGTTCGGGCTTTTGGTTCGTGTCGTCCACGGCCTTCAGCTTTATGTTCAAGTCCCCGATCAACCGTTCGGCCGCCGCGATAAACGCGGCGTTGTTTTGGCTCACAAACTCGAAGTTCCCGGCTTTTGCCGCGTGTTCGAGCGCCTCCGCCGCGGCTCCGACCGGCTCCGCGCAGATACCGCGGCTGCTGCCCTTGATCCCGTGTACGGTGACCGCGTAGTCGGAGAGTTTTTCCTGCGTGACCGCGCGCGCCTTTTCTAAATCCGGGCGGGTATTCGTGGCATAGGAACGCAGCACGAGCAGCACCGATTCCACGTCGCCGCCAAAGCGCTCAAGGCATTTATCCATATCGAGGCCGTCGATCTTCCAGTCCGCGAAAGCCCCGGCGCTTTCCCCGCCGTTCGCGGCGACCGCGGCGGCCGCGTCCGCCATGTCGGCATGCACCTTCATCAACGCCTCGTGTTCAGCCATCAGCGCCTTGTGTTCGGCCATCAGCGCCGCCCATTTTTCAGGGTCCACCCTGCGATCCACGCCGGTCCTGCGGGACGTGTCGGCGCGCCGGTCCGCAAAGCGCCTCCGCTCCCGCCCGCTGCGCATGTCAATGCCCTCGACCAACCCGTCGGCGCTGACCTTGCGCTCCGCGAGCTGCGCCTCCGTACTCTTGTCGCGCACCCACTGACGGATCACCGAGTCGAGCTGGCCGATGTCGATCGGCTTTGAGATAAAGGCTTGGAAGCCGCGGCTCAGGAACATCTCCTCGTTCCCCAGAATCGCGTTCGCGGTCAGCGCGATGACCGGAATGTTTTTCGCGTAATCCGTCCCGATCTCCTCACGAATGATACGCACGGCCTCGATCCCGTCCATGCCCGGCATCATATGGTCCATAAAGATCGCGTTGTAACGCACTTCTTCGGAGCGGATCGCTTCAATCGCGCAAGGTCCGCTCATCACGCAGTCGATCTGCATCCCGTAGGGCTTCATCATACCGCGCGCGACGTCGAGGTTCGTCTGGACGTCGTCGACGATCAGCACCTTCGCGTATGGCAGGCTGAGCCGCGTGAGTTTGCTGTGCTGTGTGCGCTTGTTGTTGGAATAGCGGAAGCTGCGCAGATTCTCGACGACCGTACTCCCGATCGTGTCGTCCGAGACGTACTTTTGTTTGAAGCGGACCGTAAAGACGCTGCCCTTCCCGTACTCGCTCTCGACTGTGATCTCGCCGCCCATCAGCTCGGCCATCTTCTTTGTGATCGCGAGCCCGAGACCGGTCCCCTCAATCTTGCGATTCGCCTTCGTGTCGACCTGATTGTAGTCGGAGAACAGTTTATTCAAGTCCTCGCTGCGGATTCCGGCGCCTGTGTCCCGGACACGCGCCGTCATCCACACGGTCTCCGGGTCGGCGGCGTCGCGCTCGCACTCGAGGGCAAATTCCACGGTACCCTCCTTTGTATATTTGAACGCGTTCGACAGCAGGTTGTTGAAAAGCTGCTTGACGCGGAGTTCGTCGCCGTAGAGCGTGACCGGCAGCGTCCCGTCGATCGTGAGCACGAACTCAATCGGTTTTTCGCCCTTGCGCAGGATGTTCTGTGTGACCGTATCGTTGACGAGGCTCGGGATGTTGTATTCCAGCGGGACCAGTTCAAACTTCCCGGCCTCGATTTTTGAGATGTCGAGGATGTCGTTGACCGTACCGAGCAGCGTCATACCGGACGAATAGATTTTTTCAAGATTCTCGCGCGCCGACTCCGGCAGCGGTTCCTCGTCGCCGAGCGTCAGGTCCGAAAGGCCGATGATCGCGTTGAGCGGCGTGCGCATTTCATGACTCATGTTTGCGAGGAAATTGGACTTGGCGCCCGACGCCGCCTCGGCGACCTCGTGCAGTTCCTCAAGGTGGAGTTTTTGCCGCTCGATCTGATAATAGGGCTTCGCGACGACTCTTGACATAAAAAGCGAAATCACGATACCGACCAGCAGCAGCAGCACCGACGAAATAATAAGGTCGCCCTGTACCTTCGCCGCGGGGCTCTCATTCAGCGGCGTGGCGATCGCGACCGACCAACCCAGCAATGATCCCGAAACGCGTCTAAAGGCACAAAAGCGCTCGACACCGTCGAAAAAGTACTTGCCTGTACCGTCGACC
>JAITSR010000080.1 GCA_031287655.1 Clostridiales bacterium | reverse complement strand
GAGAGCAGGATCGACTTTTTCGGGACGTCCATTCGCCAGCGGAAGTAGCTGTTGCCGATCGCGTCCTCGCGGATTTCCCCGAGCAGCTCCGAGAGGTCCAAAATGCCGCCGTCGTCGGCGAGGCAAATCGTAAAAGCGCCCCGGTCGGTCTCAGATGCGGACAGCGCGGCCGCGGAGGGGCTTGTGACGGTCCCGAGACAGAGGTCGAGCGCGGAGGCGAGGGCGTATGTGACGTCGCCGAGACTCCTTGCGGCCGGAACCGGGAGCGTGTGCCGCTCCCCGTCGAGTCTAAACGCGTTTTCGCCGGGCACAAACGCAAATTCAGCGCCGAAAAAGGCCCCTTCGACGCGCGGGGACGCGCTTTTCGTGTCGTCCGCGCCGCCGTCGTTCGCGCTCCCTGCGCCATTCACGCCCGCCGTGTCTCCCGCGCCGTCCGTACCGGCGACATAGGTAATCTGCGCGCCGAAAGCCTCCGCGACCGCCCGCAGGGGGACGTACAGCTCCCCGTCCAGAATCAGCGGGGCCGCACATTCATACCGCTGCCCCTCATAGTCGAAGCCCGGGCTCTCAAGGCGCAGCGAGAGCGCGATCGGGGACGGCCCCGCCTGCGGCGAGGGCATAAGGACCTCCGCCAAATCGGCGGACGAGGCCGAAACCGGCTCCGCGGCATGGGAGACGCCGCCGAAAAGACACTGCAAAAATAAAAACACGGCGAGCGCCGCATACCATCGCCTCATGGCCCCTTTTTTATTCATGATCGTATTTACCCACCCTTTTATATTCATGGCCGCTCGTCAAAGAGAACGGACACGGTCCGACGCACGCCGCCCCTCAGCACCTCGAGCTCGGCGCTGTCGCCGGGGAGGTATTTTTTTAGTTCCTCCGAGTAGGCCGTGTAGGTGTTGAGATCGACGCCGTTCAATGAGAGCAGCACGTCGTCCTCGTCAATCCCGGCCTCCGCGCAGGGTCCGCCCTCCAAGATGTCCGTAAAGAACAGCCCCTGTCCGGACGGCAGCCCGTAGTCCGCCATCAAGCCCTGCACCAGCGTCGCGCCGAGGTCCGGGCGCAGAACGCGCCCGAAGCGCAAAAGCTGTGGGATCACATATAGAATCGTCTGCGAGGGGATGCAGAACGTAATCCCCTGAAAACTCGTGTAACCGCCCTCAATGATCCCGAGCACGCGGCCGTCCATGTCCATCAGCGGTCCCCCGCTGTTGCCCGGGTTCGCGACCGCGTCCGTCTGCAGGAACTGATACTCGGAAAAGCCCGTGTTGCCGCGGTTGATCCCGCTGATGATCCCAAGTCCGACGCTGTTTTGCAGATCAAATTCAACCGGCGTGCCGATCGTGATCACGGACGCGCCGACCTCGACCCGCGCGCTGTCCGCAAACGTGACGGGCGTCAGAAGGCCCTTGTCGATCTTGATCAGCGCGAGGTCCGACGCGGCGTCGAGACCGACGACCTTCGCCTCATACACGCGCTTGTTCGAGAGGATCACAAAGAGTTTCTCACATTCCTCGACGACATGCTGATTTGTGATGATATAGCCGTTCTGCCGATAGACGATGCCGGAGCCCAAAATGATGTTGTCGGAGGCGTCATAGTACGACTTGCTGACGCGGGAGAGCTTGCCGACGATTCCGACGACGGACGGCTCAACCTTGCGCACAATCTCGGTCAGCTCCGTCTGCGCGGCCTTCAGCGTGTCCGCCTCCCCCGCTTCCCCCGCGGCAATCGCGACTTGGGCGGGCGCGCATACGACGGCCCCGAGGAAAAACAGGAGCGCCAGCGCCGCGGCGGTAAAGCTGTCTTTTGACTTTTTTTTATGTGTCACAGAAACCTCCGTTTTACAAACATTTAAGATGATACCTATGCGTATAACGGGAACGTCTCGCAGAGCTCTTTTACGGTGTGAAGCGTGCGCGCCGCCGACGCTGGATAGTCCGTCAGCGTCTCGTGGACCGCGCCCGCGATCCGCTCCATTTCGGCCTCCTTCATGCCGCGCGTCGTCACGGCGGGCGTTCCGACGCGGATACCGCTTGTGACCGTGTTCTTTTGTTTGTCAAACGGGACCATGTTTTTATTGACCGTGATATTGACCTCGTCGAGCCGGAGCTGCGCCTCCTTGCCCGTCACGCCGACGTTCGTGAGGTCGAGGAGCAGGAGGTGCGTGTCGGTGCCGCCGGAGACGGGGGTCAGCCCGCGCGCGGAAAACGCGTCCGAGAGCGCCTTGGCGTTCGACACGACCTGACGCTGATAGTCCGCAAATTCCGGCGTCGCCGCCTCTTGAAGGCACACGGCCTTTGCCGCGATCACATGCATCAGCGGGCCGCCCTGCGTGCCCGGAAAGATCGCGCTGTCGATCTTTTTCGCGTATTGCGCTTTGCAGAGGATCATGCCGCCGCGCGGGCCGCGGAGCGTCTTATGCGTCGTCGTCGTGACAAAATCCGCGTAGGGCACGGGGTTTTGGTGCAGGCCGACTGCGACGAGCCCCGCGATATGGGCCATGTCAACCATCAAAAGCGCGCCCGCCTCGGCCGCGATTTTGGAAAATTTTTCATAGTCGATCGCGCGCGGATACGCGCTCGCGCCCGCGACAATCAGCTTGGGCCTGTGCAGCAGCGCCTTTTCGCGCAGTTCGTCATAGTCGATCAGCGCGGTCTCGGGGCTGACCTGATACGGGATAAAGTCATAAAGTCTGCCGGAGACGTTCTTTTTCATGCCGTGCGTCAAATGTCCGCCATGCGTCAGGTCCATGCCGAGCACCTTGTCGCCCGGCTCCAAGACCGCGTAATAGACCGCCGTGTTCGCCTGCGCGCCGGAATGGGGCTGTACGTTCGCGTGCTCCGCGCCGAAAATCCGCATCGCGCGCTCCCGCGCAAGGCGCTCGACGACGTCGACGTATTCGCAGCCGCCGTAGTAACGGGCTGCCGGGTAGCCCTCCGCGTATTTGTTCGTCAGGGGCGATCCGACCGCCTCCATAACCGCCCTGCTCACAAAATTCTCCGACGCGATCAGCTCGATTTTGCCGCGCTGCCTGCCGATCTCTTTTTGGATCGCGTCAAAAACCTCCGGGTCCGCCGCCGCGAGCGCGGGATAATCAAATTCTGCCAAGCGTTTGTCCTCCATGATTGATATGTTATAGTTTTTTATTGAGCGCCCGATAGAGCTCGTCCGGGCCGGGCGGCGGGAGCGGCGCGTACCCGCAGGACGGGCTTCGCTCATCCTGTTTGCCGCCAAGCCGCGGGTTTTCGTCGTGTTCCCCGCCGTCTGTGATATAGCGGTCGCCCGGATTCTCGAGGATGCGCGCGACCTCGCACGCGGCTATGCCGACGCTGCCCAGCATCATGATCACGTCATGCGGTTTGTCGGTCGCAATCAGCATACTGCCGCTCGAAATCAGCCGATAGGGGTCCACGCCAAAAAAGGCGCAGATTTGCTTTACCGTATCCAGAACCGGGATTTGATCCCGGAATACCTCAATCCCCTTGCCGGAGGCCGCCGCGAGTTCCCAGAGCGCGCCCAGCGCGCCGCCCTCCGTGACGTCGTGCATCGCGTGGACGCCGAACGTCCCCGCCATCACGCCCTCCTGTATCACGCTCACGTCGTCCGCAAGCAGCTTTGCCGCCTTTATAAACGTTTCGCCGAAATGCTTCCGGAGCGTCTCCTCCCGCTCCGCCGCAAGGATCGCGGCCCCTTCGATCGCGGCCGACTTTGTCATGATCACGGAGTCCCCGGCCAACGCGCCGCCGGATGTGACATAGCCGCCGGGCTTTGCCGCGCCGATCGCCGTGATCGAGATCACAACCCGCGTCACGGCGTCCGTCACCTCCGTATGGCCGCCGATCACGCTGACGTCCAACGACTCCGCCGTGTCCGCGATGTCGTCAAAGATGGCTTCGAGATCGTCTTCGGTCGCGTCCGGGGGCAGCAGCAACGTCGAGAGGATCGCGAGCGGGCGCACGCCGCAGGTCGCGATGTCGTTGCAGGCGACGTGGACGGCGATCCGCCCCGCGTGCTCCTTCGCCCCCGTGACGGGATCGCCCGAAACGACGCAGACGTCCCCGCCCAAGTCTAAAACGCCGCAGTCCTCGCCGACGCCGGCGGGTACGAGCACGCGCCTGTCGCGCACCTTGATCTTCCCGATGACCAACCGGTCCAAAAGCTGATTTGATATTTTCCCTATTTGCACAAAAAAACCCCCATTTAGACACCGTCTCCCCTGTCAAACCGTGTTATTGCGCCCCCGTCAGTCGGGCCGGACGAGAACGGACTCCGCGCCCTCCGCGGCCGCGCGCACAAGCCCGGCCAGATCGGGGATACGCGCTTCCTCCGCCTCCACCTCGGCCAGCTTGGGCTTTGTCTTAGGGTGCTTTGGCGTAAACACCGTACAGCAGTCCTCATAAGGCAGGATCGAGGTCTCAAAAGTCCCGATCCGTCGCGCGTACTCGACGATTTCGTGCTTGTCCATTCCGATCAATGGCCGGAAGATCGGAAAATCCGTCGCGCGGTCGGTCGCGGAGAGCCCTAGGATCGTCTGGCTTGCGACCTGCCCCATCGACTCCCCGGTCACGAGCGCCAGAGAACCGCTTTGGCGGGCGATCGCGTCGGCGATGAACATCATGAGCCGCCGCATGACGATTGTCGAAAATTCCTCGCGGCAGTTGTCGCGGACCGCGAGCTGCGCGTCCGTGAACGGCACGATGTGGACTTTCAGCCTGCCAAAGTAGCCCGCGAGGATCGCGGCGAGCTTTAGCACCTTCTCTTTCGAGCGCTCGCTCGTGTAGGGATAGCTGTAAAAATGGACGGCCTCGACCTCAACGCCGCGCTTGGCCATCATAAAACCCGCGACGGGGCTGTCGATCCCGCCCGAGAGCAGGAGCAGCGCCTTCCCGTTTGTGCCGAGCGGCAGTCCGCCAAAACCCTCCGATCTGTCCGTATAGACATAAGCATACTCCCTTACCTCGATAAAAACAACCACCTGCGGGTGATTTACGTCGACTGTGAGCTCCGGAAAGCGGGAGAGCAGGTACTCCCCCGTCTCGCGGGAGATTTCGGGAGATGTGCGCGGGTAGGACTTATTTTGGCGCTTTGTCTCGACCTTGAACGGATAGCGCCCGCCGTCCGGCATCGCGGGCGGGTGTTTTGTGATATAGGCGCGGACGGCGGTTTCCGCGCAGGCCGCGATCGAGTCCTGATCCGTGGCCGTCCGCCACGCGGGGCTCGCGGAGACGACGCCGAACACGTCCGCGGCTTTTTTTACGGCGGCCTCAAAATCAAAGTCCGGATCGGCCGGTTCAAGGAACATTCTGCCCTGCGTGATCGTCACGGACACGCGGCCAAAGGCCGACACCGCCCGACGGAGGTTGGCCGCGAGCTTTTCTTCAAACGAGCGGCGGTTCAGCCCTTTTAGCATGATCTCGCCGTATCGGATCAGGATCAGTCTGTCAAAAAGAATCGCAGCGCCCCCCCTTCGTTTTGCAATTCACAATTTTAAAGCAATGCACAATTCACAATTCACAATCACAGTCCGGGTACGATTTGCCCGATCAGCGCGACGACGCGGTCGATCTCCGTCTCCGTCGTATCGCGCGAAAGGCTGAACCGGATCGCGCCGTCGATCAGACGCCGGTCGAGCCCCATCGCGTTCAGCACATGGCTGCCCGCCTTTTCCCTGCGCTTTGCGGAGCAGGCGGAGCCTGAGGACACATATACGCCCTCGCGGCTCAAATGATGCAGCAGCACCTCCGAACGGATGCCGGGAAAAGCGACGGCGGCGATATAGGGCGAAAAAGCGGGCGGCGCCCCGGAAATCCCGACGCAGGGGATTGACAGCGCGTCCAAACCGCAAAGGAGTCTTTGCCGCAGCGCGCCGACGCGCCGCGCGTTTTCCGCAAGCCCCTCCCGCGCGAGCCGCGCGGCGAGACCAAAGCCCGCGATCGCGGGAACGTTCTCCGTCCCGGAGCGCAGGCCCCCCTCCTGCCCGCCGCCGTAGACGAGCGGCGGGATTCGGAAGCGCTCCGAAAGATACAGCGCGCCGACCCCCTTGGGTCCGTGAATCTTATGCGCGCTGATCGAAACAAAATCCGCGCCCCAGCGCTCCGGCGCCGCCGGGAACTTGCCGAACGACTGCACGCAGTCGACGAGCAGCGCGGCCCCGGGGCACAGGCGGTCCCTCAGCGCGCCGACCTGTTCGACGGGCGCGATCGCGCCCGTCTCGTTGTTGACATGCGTCAGGGCGATCAGGTCGACGGAATCTCCTTCGGCAAGGGGACCGCTTTCGCGGAGTTTTTGTTCTATTTGCCCGAGGTCCGGCGCGCCGTGCCCGTCGACCTCAATATACTCGATTTGCCAGCCCCGCGCCCCGAGCTCGGCGAGCGGCCTCAAAACCGAAGGGTGCTCCGTCCGCGTCGTGAGGATTCGCCGGGCGCGCGAAGATTCCCCGCGCACGCGCGGCGCACGCGCGCAAAGGCCAAAGATCGCGGTGTTGTTGGCTTCGGAGCCGCTCGCGACAAAAAACAGCCGCGCGGGCGGAACCGAAAGCGTCTTTGCGACCTCCGCGCGCGCCTCGTTCAACAGGCGCTCGGCGTCCAGCCCCATGCCGTGCAAAGACGACGGGTTGCCGTAGCGCTCCCGCATCGCGTCCAGCACGGCCTCGCACACCTCCGGCGCGGTCCGCGTCGTCGCCGCGTTATCCAAATAAATTCCATCCTGCATATTTTACCTGTTCGTTCCGGCCTGTCAGTCCAAATAGTCCTTGAGTTTTTTGCTCCGGCTCGGGTGCCGGAGCTTGCGGAGCGCCTTTGCCTCAATCTGGCGGATGCGCTCGCGCGTCACGTTGAACTCCTTGCCGACTTCCTCGAGCGTGCGCGCGCGGCCGTCGTCCAACCCGAACCGCAGCCGCAGCACCTTTTCCTCGCGCGCGGTCAGCGTGTCGAGCACGTCGATCAGCTGTTCCTTGAGCAGCGTGAACGCCGCGGCCTCCGAGGGCAGCGGAGCGTCGTCGTCCGGGATAAAGTCGCCGAGGTGGCTGTCTTCTTCCTCGCCGATCGGCGTCTCGAGCGAAACGGGTTCCTGTGAAATTTTCATGATCTCGCGCACTTTTTCAACGGAGATGTTCATCTCCTTTGCGATCTCGTCCGCGACAGGCTCCCTGCCGTATTCCTGAAGCAGCTGGCGCGAGACGCGGATCAGCTTGTTGATCGTCTCGACCATGTGGACCGGGATGCGGATCGTCCGCGCCTGATCGGCGATTGCCCGCGTGATCGCCTGCCGGATCCACCACGTCGCGTAGGTGCTGAATTTGTAACCCTTGCTGTAATCGAATTTTTCGACCGCTTTGATCAATCCGAGGTTGCCCTCCTGAATCAAATCCAAAAAGAGCATCCCGCGGCCCACATAGCGCTTCGCAATGCTCACAACGAGCCGCAGATTCGCCTCCGCAAGTCTGCGCTTCGAGTCATTGTCCCCTTTCTCAATCCGCTGCGCAAGCCGGATTTCCTCATCCGCGGTAAGCAGGGGGACTTTGCCGATCTCTTTGAGATACATGCGCACGGGGTCGTCAATGCTGATGCCTTCGGGGACGGACAGATCGAGGTCTTCCTCCGAAACTTGGATCTCGCTGATCTCCGCGTCAATATCGCCGACAAGGTCTATGCCCATCTTTTCGATCGTCTCGTAGATCTTCTCAACCTGATCCGGCTCCAACTCCACTTCCTCAAAGGCGTCGAGCACTTCTTTGTATGTGAGTAACCCTTTTTCCTTGCCCCGTTCTACAAGCTCTTTTAAAATCAGCTTCTTGTTTTCGTTGCCCTGCTTCATAACGATCATCCTTTCCTCCCCCCTTAGGAACCGCCCGACAATAACATGTGTTATGATCTTGCGGTTTCCCACCCTAAAAACCGGCAGTCGGCGGACTTGCCGCGGTCTGCCGGGCTTTTGAGCCCCATATTATATTTTCCAATGTTTCCGCTCCGTGAAACACATTTATTTACATTTTATTGTAAATAATCAACTCGCAACATTGCTCCGCAACGTCTGACTTTACTTTTTTATCCGGCGCGGCCCCGGCCAATTTTTCGTGTGACCTCGGACAGCTGCGCGCGCAAGTCCGCCGCGTCCCGCTCCTGCAGCTCCCCCGTCTCGAGCCTGCGCAGGATTTCGCGCATCCGGCGCTGGTTCCGCGCGCGGTCCATATCGACGATTTTTTGCTCCATCGCCCTGCGGTTGTCCTCGCAGTGACAGCCGCCCGTGACGATCGCCGCGAAACGGTTCCCCTCGTCCTGCGTAAAAAAGCGCATGAGCTCCCCGGGCGTGACCTCGCGGCCGTCCGAGACGCGCGTACACAGATATTCGGCCGCGCGGCGCGCGTTCCCGCTCTCAAAGCTGTCCGGCGCGCGCAGCAGCTTTTCCGCGACGACATCCCACAGCGTGTTGTCAAGGCTTAACAGCGCAACAATAAAGAGTTCGTCCGACTCCCGCGCGGCCGAAGGCCGAAATCCGGCCCCGGGGCGTGTGTCGGGCGCGGATCGTGCGTCGGGCGCGGGGCCGGTTCCGGCCTCCGGCGGCAAACCGGCCCAAGGCTGAGGATCGGTTTGCCGCGCGCCGTCCGCAGGCGATCCGCCGTCCGGCGGGAAACCCGCGGATTTCGGCGGACCGCTGTTTGTGATTGCGCCGCCCGCCCGCGTGTCATTCGGTTTGCCGCCGCTTGGTCCGTACCGGTTCGGCTCGTCCCCGCCGCCGCGCAGCAGCAGCTTGTCGATCTCCGAGAGCACGGCGCGCTCGGAGACGCCGTATTGACTCGAAATGCGCGCGGCATACATCTCCCGCTCGATCGCGTCGCCGAGCTTCGCGAGCACGCGCACCGTCTCTTTTAGAAAAAGAACCTGATTCTCAATCCCGCCGCCGTGACCACCGCCGCCGTCCGCCCCGTCGGCATCCCCCGCGCCGCCGTACTTCCTGCGCAGCGACGCAATCTTGTAATCGACCAGCGTCAGCGCGCCGGGGATCAGCTCCCGGAAGGCCGCGGCGCCGTTCGCCCGGATAAAGTCGTCCGGGTCCTTGCCCGACGGGATCGTCAGCACCTTTACGCGAAAGCCGAGCCCGTCCAGAATATCGAGTCCGCGCAGCGCCGCCGTCTGTCCCGCCGCGTCCGAGTCGAATGAAATCACAACCTCGTCCGCGTACCGCTTCAAAAGCCGCCCCTGCGCCTCCGTCAGCGCCGTACCGAGCGGAGCGACGACGTTGTCGATCCCGTTTGCGGCAAGCGCGATCAGGTCCATGTAGCCTTCGACGATCAAAAAGAATTTTTCGCGCGTCGCCTTCGCGAAATTCAGGCCGAAAAGCATTTTGCCCTTGCTGTAGACCGGCGTCTCGGGCGAATTCATATACTTTGGCACGGAGTCGTCCAAAACCCGCCCCCCGAACGCGACGACACGCCCCGAGACGTCTATGATCGGGAACATCACGCGATTGCGGAAGCGGTCGTAATAGCCGCCGTTTTTGTTCTTTAAAATCAGGCCGCCCGAGAGCTGTTCCTCGTCGGTGTAGCCCTTTGAGCTAAGAAAGCGTGTGAGCCCGTCCCACTCGTCCGGCGAAAAACCGATCCCGAACTTTTTTACGGTGTCGGGCCGGATCGCGCGCCTTTGCAAATAGGCGCGCCCGGGGCCGCCTTTCGCGGATGTGAGCGTGCCGGAAAAGAAACCGGCGGCCTCCGCGTTCATTGCAAAAAGCCGCTCCTGCCGCGCCTTCGCGAGGGCGAGCGCGCGGTTTTCCGCGGGGTCGGACGAGGCGGGCAGCTCGACATGGACGCGTTCCGCGAGCTTTTGGATCGCCTCGGGGAACGTTATCCGCTCCGTCTCCATCAAAAAGCGAAACACATCCCCGCCCCGGTTGCAGGAGTAGCAGTAGTATATCTGCCGCTCGGGGTCGACGGAAAACGACGGCGTCTTTTCGCCGTGGAACGGACAGAGACCAAAAAAGTATTTGCCTTTTTTGGTCAGCTGCACGCGCCCCGCGACAACGTCGACAATGCCGCTCCGCTCCCGGATCGTTTCGATGATGTGTTCCGGATAGATCATTCGATTTTTGCGAGCGTCTCAAAGTCCGCCTTCAGGTCGCGGTAGAGCTTTTTGTAGAGCGCAAAATACGGCTCGTACTTTGCGTGCGCCTCCATGTCCGGCGGCTGTGCGCTGCCCTTGCGCACCGCGGCGTCGCAAGCCTGTTCAACGGAAGCGTAGACGCCCGCGCCGACGCCCGCGAGCAGCGCGACGCCGAGCGCCGGTCCCTCGTCCGCCTCGGTCAGGCTCACGGGGCAGCCGTAGAGGTCCGCGAGCATTTGCCGCCAAATGGCGCTCCGCGCGCCTCCGCCGCAGGCGAGCATGTCCTCGATCACAACGCCCATCTCGCGGAACACGTCGACACATTCGCGCTGCGAGTAGGCGACGCCCTCGAGTACGGCGCGGATCAGTTCCGGCCTGCCGTGGATCGCGGAGAGGCCGAAGAACACGCCCCGGCAATCCGGGTCCGGATGCGGCGAGCGCTCGCCCATCAGATAGGGCAGATACAAAAGCCGCCCCGCGCCGATCGGCACATCCGCCGCGAGCTTGTCCATGATATAGTAAGGGTCCTTGTTTTCTGCGGCCGCGCGCTCCGTCTCCGGCGCGCAGCAGGTGTTGCGCAGCCACTGGAGCGAAAGCCCCGCGCCCTGCGTGCAGCTCATCACGGTCCACTTGCCGGGGACGGACGCGCACAGCGTGTGGACGCGCCCGCCGAGGTCGATCGTCACCTGATCGGACACGGCGTAGACGACCGCGGACGAGCCGATTGTCGTAAACGCGCGGCCCGCGCGCACGATCCCCGCGCCGACCGCCGCCGCGGGGTTGTCCCCCGCGCCGCCCGCGACGGGCGTGCCGACTGCGAGCCCGGTTTCCTTTGCGGCCGCGGCGTGGACCTTGCCGGTCAAATCCTGCGACTCATACATCTTGCCCAGCATCGCGCGGTCGATCGAGAGCTTTGTGAGCACCTCGCCCGACCAGTCGCGCGCCGGGACGTCCATCAGCTGCATCCCGGCGGCGTCGCTGACCTCCGTCGCGAACTCCCCGGTCAGCTTGTAGCGGATATAGTCCTTGGGCAGGAGGATGTGGGCGCATTTTGCATAAACCTCCGGCTCGTTGTTTTGGACCCACAGGATTTTCGCGGCTGTAAAGCCCGTCATCGCGGGGTTGGCCGTGATCTCGATCACGCGCCGCTCCCCGATTACGCGGTTGATCTGCGCAACCTCCGCGGACGTGCGCTGATCGCACCAGATAATCGCGCGGCGCAGCACCTCCCCCGCCTTGTCGAGCATCACGAGGCCGTGCATCTGCCCCGAAAGACCGACGCCGCGGATCGCCGAAGGGTCCGCGCCGCTCTTTTGGAGCACGGCCGAGATACCCTGCGCGACGGCGTTCCACCAGTCGGAAGCGTCCTGCTCGGCCCAGCCGTTCTGCGGCTGGTACATCGGATATTCGACGGTCTTTGACGTGATCGCCTTGCCCTTTGTGTCAAACAGCACGGTCTTTGTGCCGGACGTGCCAAGATCAATCCCCAGTAACAGCTCCTGCGCCATATTTATCTCCTATATTTTAATCACGATTTTGACGACGCCGGCCTTCTCGTCGATGTTCACGCGGAACGCCTCCGCGATGTCCTCAAAAGCGTATTCATGTGTGACGATGCCGGAGACGTCGATCGTACCCGATGCGAGCGCCTTGATCGCCGTCGGGTAGAGGTTCTTGTAGCGGAAGATCGTGCGGATGTCCGCGACCTGTCCCATCAGCTTTGCGAAGTTGAAGGCAATGATGTCCTCCGGCGGCATCCCGACAAGGACGAGCGTGCCGCCGCGCTTCACGAGGAAAGGCGCCTGCTGCGTCGTTTTGACGCTGCCCGCGGTCTCCATCACGATGTCCGTGCCCAAGCCGCCCGTCGCCTGCATAATCTCTTTTTCAACGTCCTGCTTTGCCGCGTTGATCACGCGCGTCGCGCCGAGCTCGAGCGCTTTTTCAAGGCGCTTTTCGATTACGTCGACGACCGTGACGTCCGCCGCGCCGAAAGCCTTTGACGCGAGCATCGACACAAGGCCGATGCAGCCCGCCCCGAGGATCGTCACGGAATTGCCGAGCGTGACGCCGCCCGTCTTGGCAGCTTCCAGACCGACCGCGAGCGGCTCGACGAGCGCGCCCTCTTTTGTTGAGATGTTGTCCGGCAGCTTGAACGCGAGGTTCGCCGGGAACGCGATGTAGTTTTCAAAACAGCCCTGTACCGGCGGCGTCGCAAGAAAGACGACATCCGGGCAGAGGTTGTAGCGCCCGGTCTTGCAATACTCGCACTCGCCGCATGTCGCGCCGGGTTCGAGCGCGACGCGGTCCCCGACCGCAAGGCCGCGCACGCCGTCGCCGAGTGCCGTGACCACACCCGCGCACTCATGGCCGAGGATAAAATCCCCGTTTACGATCGCGCTCCCGATGCGCCCGTGTTCATAATAGTGTACGTCCGAACCGCAAATCCCGACGTATTCCAGTTTCACGACGACCTGCCCGCTCTTTGCGGTGGGCATCGGGACCTCGCGGATTTCCATCTTTCGGATCCCGGTCATAAAAGCGGCTCTGTTTGCCATTGGTTATCCCCTCCCCTTTTGTTTGCACATGATTTGCAGCGCTGTTTTTGCCGTACCGTTATTACCGCGCTGCTTTTACTACGCCGCCTTTTCGCGGCGTAAGTTTTACGGTGTTATCTTGTAAGGAAGCGGTACGCGGTCGAGGTCGCGAACACCTCGTCCGCGGCGACAACGCAGTCCGGGAAGTGCGGCTTGTGGATCGTATCCGGAAAAAACTGCGTTTCAAGGCAAAAACCGCCGTGTGCCTCATAAGCCGCCCCGTCCTTGCCGACGCTCCCCGCGCGGATGCCGTTTGCCGTATAGAGCTGCACGCCGGGGAGGTCCGTATAGGTCTCCATCACGCGCCCGCTCGCCTCGTCCTCCGCCGTCGAAATCTTGCGCCAGCCGCAGCCGTTTAGCACAAAGTTGTGGTCAAAGCCGCCGTGCCTGTCGCCCCACGCGGCAAGCTCCGCGAGCGCGTCCCCGAGCTTTTGGGGGCGCGTAAAATCCAGCGGCGTGCCGCGCGTTTTCGCAACCTCGCCGGTCGGGATGTCGCGCGCGTCCGCGGGTGTGTAAAAATCGGCCGCGATTTGCAGTATCTGTTTGTCGACGGGACCCGAGCCCTGCCCCGCGAGGTTAAAATAGACGTGGTTCGTGAGGTTGACCGGCGTATCCTCCGTCGGCACGGCGGTGTATTCGATCAGGAGCGCGTTGTCGTCGTCTAAGCTGTAGCACACCTCGACGGCCACCTCGCCCGGGAAGCCCCCCTCGCCGTGGTCGCGCACCGCGAGCCGCACGAGCCTGTCCGTCGCGTCGACGAGCGCGAAATTCTTGTGCGCATAATTCCCGCTGCCGCCGTGCAGCGTGGTTTTGCGCTCGTTCGCGTCAAGTGTGTAGCGCCTGCCGTTCAGGTTGAACGTGTGGTTCCGGATGCGGTTCGCGACGCGACCGATCGCGGCCGCCGCGGGCGTGCCGGGGGCCTGATACCCCGCGAGGTCCGCCCTGCCGAGGACCACGTCCGCGGCCTTGCCCTTGCGGTCCGGGACCCGGAGCCGGTGGATCGTCGCGCCGTATGTGAGCACCTCCGCGGAAAGACCGTTCCCGTTCTTTAGCTCGCAGAGCCAAACGGGGGTCCCGTCCGGCATCGTCCCAAATTGTGTCGTCGCCATATTAACCTCCATGCATCATCTTATTTCAAAAAAATTTCACTACGCAAAGGGGTTCTCCGTGTGGTAGAGCGTGCCTTTGGGCCGGTTGTAGGCGATGTCTTTTACGCCGAGGTAATCAAAGATCGTAAACAGCGCCTTGCCGACGTGACCGAACGCGACCGCGCCGTGATGAGGATAGCGCTTTTCGATCAGAACATGGCGGTAGAAGCGCCCCATCTCCGGGATCGCGAACACGCCGACGCCGCCGAACGAGCGCGTCGCAACCGGCAGCACCTCGCCCTGCGCGATATACGCCTGAAGGCTCGAATCCGCGTTGGCGTGCAGGCGGAAGAATGTGATCCCGCCCGGCGCGAGGTCGCCCTCGAGCGTGCCGCGCGTGACGTCCGGCGTCCCGCCGTTTTCAATCAGGCGGTTCTGGATCAGCTGGAACTTGATCGCCGCGCCCTTCGCGAGCTTACAGAACGGCGTGTTGCCGCAGTGGAAGCCCATAAAGGTGTCGCAATGCTTGTAGTCGTAGGGGAACTTGCCGTGAATCTCACCGTCATAGAGGTCCTTCGGCACGGAGTTGTTGATGTCGAGCAGCGTCACGGCGTCCTGTGTGACACAGGCGCCGATGTATTCGCTCAAAGCGCCGTAAATGTCGACCTCGCAGCTGACCGGCATCCCGCGCGACGCGAAGCGGCTGTTCACATAGCACGGCTCAAAACCAAATTCTGTCGGAAACGCAGGCCAGCACTTGTTCGCGAACACGACATACTTGCGCGCGCCCTTGTTTTGCTCCGCCCAGTCGAGCAGCGTCAGTTCAAACTGCGCGAGGCGCGGCAGCATATCCGGATACTGATTTCCGCCCGTCCCGAGCTCGTTTGCCATGTCTTTTACGACTTCCGCGATTCGCGCGTCGTCCTTGTGCTGCCTGTATGAGACGAGCAGGTCCAGCTCGGAGTTCTCCTGAATTTCAACGCCGAGGTCGTACCGCCCTTTGATCGGCGCATTGCAGGCAAAGAAATCCTGCGGGCGCGGCCCGAACGTGATGATTTTGAGCGCCGAAAGACCGATCAGCGCGCGCGCGACCGGGATGAAATCCCACACCAAATCCGCGACTTCGTCCGCCGTGCCGACCGGGCTTTCCGGGATCACGGCGCGCAGCTTGCGCAGCCCGAGGTTATAGGAGCAGTTCAAAAGGCCGCAATAGGCGTCCCCGCGGCCGTTGATCAAGTCGTTTTTGCTCTCCTCCGCCGCGGCCGCGTACATCACGGGTCCGTCAAAATACTGTGCGACGAGCGTCTCCGGCGTCTCCGGGCCGAAATTGCCCAAGTAGACAAGGAGCGCGTTGCAGCCGGCGTCACGCGCCTCCGCGGTCGCCTTTAGCATGTCGGCCTCGTTTTCGACGATCGTCTTTGCGAGAAAGGCGTCAATACCGTGCCGCGCCTTGCAGGCGTCCGCGACCGCGCGCACGCGCCGCTCCGAGAGCGAAAGGACAAAACAGTCCCTGCTGACGGAAATGATGCCGAGCTTTACTTCCGGGATATTTTTGAACAATGTACAATCCCCCCTACAATAATATGCGAATCATTTTTGAAGATATTCTGCGTGGAACATCAAAATCACCACGTTGTTTTATCAGGATGCGGGAACGGGTCGGAGTAGCCCGAAAGATTAGTCAGGCGCTCCATGTCCCCCGCGTCGAGCGCAAAGTCAAACACCTTTGCGTTGTCTGCGATATGCCCCGCCGACGTCGACTTTGGCAGGGGCAAAAACTCGCGTTGCAGGCACCAGCGCACGCAGACCTGCGACGCCGTCTTGCCGTGTTTATTGGCGATCTCGCCGATCACCGCGTCTTTTAAGAGGTTCTAGGGACCGCTGCCGCCGAACGGGCTGTAGGCCTCGACGAGCATTCCGCGCGCGCGGCTCGTCTCGACGACCGCGTCCTTGGTGTCGCCGGGGCAAAGCCGGATTTGATTAACCATCGGCTTTACCGTCGCGGTCTTTTCCAACGCGTCGAGATGGTGTCCGTGGAAATTGCTGACGCCGATCGCCCGGATTTTGCCCGCCTTGTACAGTTCCTCAAACGCGCGCCAGGTGTCCGCGTTATAGGCCTCCCAGCTGTCGCGGAGCTTGACGGGGTTCGGCCAGTGGATCAGGTACAGGTCGAGGTAGTCGAGCTGCAAATCTTTGAGCGTTTTTTCAAACGCGGCTTTCGTCTTTTCATACCCGCGCTCCGTGTTGAACAGCTTGCTCGTCACAAAAATCTCTCCGCGCGGCACACCGCAGTCTTTTAACGCCCGCCCGACGCTCTTTTCATTGCCATAGACCGCCGCCCCGTCGATGTGGCGATAGCCCGAGGCGACCGCGGCCTTCACGGCGTCGCGCGTGGCGTCGCCGTCCGGCGTCTGCCATGTGCCAAAACCGACGCAGGGAATTTTGACGCCGTTGACCAGTGTAAAACAATCCGTCAATGAAGAAAATCCCATCGTTCTGTATTACCTCCCGTTTTCCGAAATGTTGATACGTTTTTATGAACAAAAAATCTTGGGTTTATTCTAACATATTTGCGCCGCGGTGTCGACATTCGGGAGACGCTGCGGCGCAGCGTCTGACCTGTTACGCTCATTCCTCGTCCGGGAAGGCGGCTTCGTCGAACTCGTCTTCCGCACCGTCTTCCCCCGCGAGCGCCTCGTCAAAGTCGTCGTCGTCCGCGCCGGACGCGGCCTTGCCGCCCGTGCCGGCCACGACCGTGAACCGGCCGTCGCCCTTGTTGTCCTCATAGCTCTTGCGGATTTCCGCCTCGATCTCGGCGCAGATTTCCGGATTTTCCTTCAGGAACTGCTTGACGTTCTCCCTGCCCTGCCCGATCCGCTGACCGGCGTATGAGAACCACGAGCCGCTCTTGTTGATCACGTCCATGTCGGTCGCGACGTCTAAAATATTCCCATGCTTTGAGATGCCCTCGCCGTACATGATGTCGACCTCGACCTGCCGGAACGGCGGCGCCACCTTGTTTTTGACGACCTTGATCCGCGTGCGGTTGCCGATCTGCTCCGTGCCGTTTTTGATCCACTCGACACGCCGGACGTCGAGCCGGACGGACGCGTAAAACTTCAGCGCCCTGCCGCCGGTTGTCGTCTCGGGGTTGCCGTAGGAGATGCCGACTTTTTCGCGCAGCTGATTGATGAAGATCACGACGGTGCGCGACTTGCTGACGACGCCGGCGAGCTTCCGGAGCGCCTGCGACATCAGGCGCGCCTGCAGGCCGACATGGGAGTCGCCCATCTCGCCGTCGATCTCCGCCTTGGGCACGAGCGCCGCGACGGAGTCGACGACGACGACATCCAGCGCGCCGCTTCGCACGAGCGCCTCCGTGATTTCCAGCGCCTGCTCCCCGGTGTCCGGCTGCGAGACGAACAGGTTGTCGGTGTCGACGCCGAGTTTTTTCGCGTAGGAGGGGTCGAGCGCATGCTCCGCGTCGATAAACGCGGCGTCCCCCCCGAGCCGCTGCGCCTCCGCGACGATGTGCAGCGCGACGGTCGTTTTGCCCGAGGACTCCGGCCCGTAACTCTCGACGATCCTGCCGCGCGGCAGCCCGCCGATGCCGAGCGCGATGTCAAGCCCGATCGAGCCTGTCGGGATCGTCTCAAGGTTAAAATGGACGTTCTCGCCCAGCTTCATAATCGCGCCCTTCCCATAGTGCTTTTCGATGTTGCCGAGCGCGATTTCCAGCGACTTTTTTTTGTCGACATTCGTGAAGTCCACCGGCACAAACTTCTTTTTATCAGCCATTCCGAAACCCTCCGTCCTTTGTCATGGAAAACGCAAACCCGAACCTTTGTTCACGTTTCCACACCTCATTTTATAGTAAAGTATATCCTTTGTCAAACAAAAAAGAAAGGTGTTTTGAAGAATTATTTATCAAATTTGTTAATTTTTACAACTCGCTCAAACAGGCGGACGACCTCCGGAACGCGCAGGCACAGGAGCAGCGAAAAGTAGGCGCAGGCCCCGACGACCGCGTTGCCAAAGAGCACGAGGAGCTGCCGGATTTTCAGCGCGGGTCCGACCGGCCCCGCGACCCAGACCTCCGGCACAAACGCCCCGAGCAGCGCAAGGAGCGCGGCCATCGCGAGCGCCGCGCCAAAGATTTTTGCAAAAAAGCCGCCCATTCCGGAGAACACGTTGAGACCGGGCAGCCTGCGGTTCAACAGCGTGACGAGCAGCAGCGCGTTCACAAAGCTCGAGGCCGAATACGCGAGCGCCATCCCCTTCACGCCGACCGGCGTAAAAAAGTAAAACAGCACACTTAACAGAATGTTCAGGCCGATGATCGAAAGCCCCGTTATCATCGGCGTTTTCGTCTCGTTGCACGCGTAGAAGGCCCGCGTCAGGATCGTATTGATCGACTGCGTGACAAGCGCGATCGAATAACACGCAAGGATCGACGCGGTCAGCGCGACGTCGGCCTCGGTCGTCCGGGCCGAGTTTAAAAAGAGCGTCCGCATGATCAGGCGGTTTAACACGACGCAGGCGGCGGCGGTCGGCACGGCGAGCAGCAGCACGACCCGCAGTCCCTGCAGGAGCAGTTTGCGGTAGCCCGCAAGGTCGCCGTTCGCGATTTTGCCCGAGAGGTTCGGCAGGAGCGCGATCCCCATCGACTGCGCGATGATCCCGAAAGGCATCTGCCATGTGCGGTCGGCCATGCGCAGCGCGATGATGCTGCCCGCCTCGAAGCGGGACGAAAAACTCGCGGAGATCATCGTGTTGACCTGAATCACGGAGGATGAGACGAGCGAAGGCACGGCGATCCGAAACAGGCGCAAAAAGCCCTTGTGGCGGGCGTCCAAGCGGAAGACGAAACGGCCGCGGATATTTTTCCACGCGTTTGCGGTCTGAAAGATAAAATAGGCAAAAGAACTCAGCATGACGCCATAGACGACGCGGTCGACGTGGTAGTAGTCCCCCGCGTCCCCGCCGCTCAAAAAAGCGATGCTCGCGATACAGAGCACGTTGTAGAGCACGGGGCCGAACGCCGCCGCCGCAAAGCGCTGATAGGCGTAGAGAACGCTGTTCGCAAAGCCCGCGAGCATCAGAAAGGCGACGGATGGGAACAGCACGCGCGTCAGCCGCGCCGCCATCACGATTTTTTGCAGGTCCTCCGGAACGGCCGGGTCCCAGCCCTGCGCGAACAGGACGACGAGCCGCTCCGCGAAAACCGCGCCGACGGCGCAGACGACCAGCGTCAGCGCCATTGTGAGGTTCATGAAGCGCGAGACGGATTCCCAGCCCTCCCGCTCGTCCCCGCCTCCGAGGCTGATTGAGCCGGAGAGCACGGGCACGAGCGCCGCCGAGATCGCCCCGCCGATCAGCAGGCTGAACATCAAATCCGGGAACTTGAACGCGACGTCGTATACGTCCGCGACATACCCGACGCCAAACTTCGCGGGGATCAGCATTTCGCGAAAAAAGCCGGTGACCCGGCTCGCGATCGTCGCGCACATCACGATCGACGCGTTCACCGCGAGTCGGCGGCCGGGCGCGGCAACGCCGTCGGCGCGCCCCGATCCGCGATTGCCGCCGCCGTTCCCGTCCCTTTCACGTCCGCGGCCGCCGTCCCCGCCGCCGCGCCCTGCCCCGGTCCCCGGCATCTAGTCGGCCCGGGGCAGGCCGAGCGCGGCCCGCCGGATCATGTCAAAGGCGTGCAGGCATGTGATGCCGCGGACGCGCGCCCTCGATCCGACCGCGCGGATTTCCTTCGCATATACGCCTTGCGCGTCGGCGATCGCGAGGTACACCAGCCCGACCGGCTTTTCCGCGCTGCCGCCGTCCGGCCCCGCGACCCCGGTCACGGAGACCGCAAGGTCGCTGCCAAAAGCGCGCCGGGCGCCGAGCGCCATCTCCTCCGCCGTCTGCCGGCTCACCGCGCCGTACTTTTCGAGCGTTTCGGCCCTGACGCCGAGCACGGACATCTTGGCCGCGTTGCTATATGTGACCGCCGACATCAGGAGCGCCTTTGAAGCGCCGGGCAGCTCCGTGAGCCGGGCGGAGACGAGCCCGCCCGTGCAGGACTCCGCGAGCGAGAGCGTTTGGCCGCGAGAGATCAGCGCCGCGAGCGCGGCCGCCTCCAAATCCTCGTTTTCCGTGCTGAACACGCAGTCGCCGACGCGTTTTTTGACCTCGGCGAGCAGGGGCGCAAGCAGGGCCTCGGCCTGCCCCGCGTTCTGGGCCTCGCAGCGGGCCGTCAGACGCAGCGTCACCTCCCCCTCCTTCGCGTAGGTCGCGAGCGTCGGGTTCGTCTGCGCCGCGACAAGGTCGCCGAGCATTTCCTCGAGCAGCGACTCGCCGACGCCGAACACGCGGACAAATTTTGACACAAGGCGATACTCCGCGTACTTTGCGAGAAACGGCATGACGCCGCCGTCAAACATCGGGCGCATTTCGGAAGGCGGTCCGGGCAGCAGAATCACGGTCTTGCCGTCCTGCTCGATCACACAGCCCGGCGCGGTGCCGTTGTCGTTTCGCAAAATGAGGGCGCCCTCCGGAAAATACGCCTGCTTTTCATTGCTCTTTGCGATCCGGCCGTGCCCGAAGCGATTCATGCGCTCCATAATACGGGCGAGACTCTCCTCGTGGAGCGTGAGCTTTTTGCCAAAAACCGCCGCGACGGTCTCCTTTGTGAGGTCGTCCATTGTCGGGCCCAGCCCGCCGGTCATAATCACGATGTCCGAGCGCCCGAGCGCGTGGGAGAGCGTATCTTTTAGACGCTGCGGGTTGTCGCCGACGACCGAGTGGAAGAAGACGTTGATCCCGAGGTCGGGCAGCCGCGCCGAAATATACTGCGCGTTCGTATTCGCGATCTGCCCCATCAGAAGCTCCGTCCCGACCGCGAGGACCTCCGCCGTCATATGCTGTTTTGCAGGTCCGCGCTGGTCATCAGGCTGACGGACGAGTCTTTCAATTTTTCGATCGCGTCCGAGGGTTTGTCGACGCGCACGATCACGGTCGCCTTGTTCGAGTTCTTGCGGACATAGGCGTACATGTACTCGATGTTGATCGCGTATTCCTCGAGCACACGGAGCGCGGTCGCGAGCCCGCCCGGCTTGTCGTCGATCGAGAGCGCGATCACCTCGGTGATGCTCACGGCAAAGCCGCCTTCTTTTAAGACCTTCTCCGCGAGGTCGGGCTTGTCGACAATCACGCGCAGAATCCCAAAATCCGTCGTGTCGGCGATGCAGAGCGCCGCGAGGTCAACGCCGTTGTCCCCGAGCACCTTTGTGACCTCCGCGAGCCTGCCGCGCTTATTTTCAATAAATACGCTGATCTGTTTTTGCAGCATAAAAGCCTCCTCCTTTTATTACGAAAACATGGTGTCGACGGCGCGTCTTTACTTTAGTACGCGGTTGTCGATCACGCGCTTTGCCTTGCCCTCGCTGCGCGCGATCGTCTTTGGTTCGACGAGCCGCACCTTCGCGGCAAGCCCGAGCACCGAGTGCAGCGCGGACATGATTTTCCGTTCCGTGCGCTCGATGTTTTTGATTTCGTCGGAGAACATCTGCGGCGTCATTTCGACCTGTACCTCGATCTCGTCAAGGTTGTCGCTCCGATCGACGATGATCTGGTAGTGCGGCGCGGCGTCGCCGAATTCCAACAGCACGCTTTCGATCTGCGAGGGGAACACGTTGACGCCTCGAATGATCAGCATGTCGTCCGTGCGGCCCGTAATCCGCGTCATGCGCACATGCGTCCTGCCGCAGGGGCAGCGCTCATAATTCAACGAGGACACGTCGCGCGTCCGGTAGCGGATCAGCGGCATCCCCTCCTTTGTAATCGTCGTAAATAAAATCTCCCCGTTCGCGCCCGGCGCCATCGTCTCAAGCGTCTCGGGGTTGATGATCTCCGGAATGAAGTGGTCCTCCCAGACGTGCATCCCGGACTGCTCAAGGCACTCGCACGAGACCGACGGCCCCATGACCTCACTCAGTCCGTAGATGTCGAGCGCGTGCAGGCCGAGCCTTTCCTCGATCTCGCGGCGCATGTTCTCCGTCCACGGCTCCGCTCCGAAAAAGCCCGCCTTCAGGCGAATCTCGGACTTGTGTACGCCCATCTCGCGCATCGTGTCCCCGATGTAGAGCGCGTAGGACGGCGTACAGCAGATGTGCGTCGAGCCGAAGTCCCGAATGATCTGGATTTGGCGCTGCGTGTTGCCCGAGGACGTCGGGATTACGGAAGCCCCGATCCGTTCCGCGCCGTAGTGCGCGCCGAGCCCGCCCGTGAACAGGCCGTAGCCGTAGGAGACCTGCACGATCGAGTCGCGGCCTGCGCCGCCGCTTGAGAGGGAGCGCGCCATGCACTCCGACCAGATGTCGACATCCTTTCTCGTGTAGCCGACGACGGTCTGCTTGCCGGTCGTGCCGGAGGACGCGTGAATCCGCACGATGTCATCGAGCGGCGCGGAGAACATCCCGTAGGGGTATGTGTCCCGCAGGTCCTGCTTCGTCGTCATCGGGAGCTTTTCGAGGTCCGCCAGCCCGTGAATGTCGCCGGGTTCAAGGCCGATTGCCTGCATTTTCGCGCGGTAAAACGGCACGTTGTGATAGACGCGCGAAACGACGCCAACCAGTTCCTCCGACTGGATTTTTTCGATCTCGTCGCGGGACATACATTCCCTTGACTCATTCCAAACCATAACGTGATTCCCCCCTTATATGTTTTCGGCGGCCGAAGCGCCGCGCCGGAACGCCAGAAGGTTGCTCTCCAGCGCCTTTGGCGGTGTGACCTTGCGAATCCCGTCGAGCCACTCGTCCTCCGTAAAGCCCATAAAGGCCGAGGCCGCGCCGAGCAGCACGATGTTGACCGCGCGCCTGCTCCCGCACTCGGACGCAATGCTGAGCGCGTCTAAAACGGCGGCGTCCGGGCAGCGGGCGCGTATCGTTTCCTCCAAGCCCTCCGGGTAGCGCGCCGCCCCCGTGATCACGGGCATCGGGTCAATTTTCTGCGTGTTCGCCGCGACCTTGCCACCCGGCTTCAAATAGGGGAGCCAGCGCACGGCTTCGAGCAGCTCAAACGCGACGACGGCGTCCGCCTCGCCCGGCTCGATCAGCGGAGACGCGACCTTAGGGCCGTATTTAACATAGGTCACGACGCTGCCGCCGCGCTGGGACATGCCATGCACCTCCGAGACCTTCACGTCATAGCCCTTCGCTCCGGCGATAAAGCCGATCAGGCGGCTCGCGAGCAGCGTCCCCTGCCCCCCGACGCCGACGATCAGAATACTCCGCCCGGCCCGAGGGTCGCCGCGGACCCCGCCGCGGCGTTCATCGCGGGCTTTATCATGGCACACATCGCGGGCTTTGTCGCACAGTCCCGCTGTCTTTTTCGTATCCGTCATGCCAATACCATTCCTTTTATATAGAAGTCAGTCGACCTTATATAGAAATCAGTCGATCCGTTTTTTGATCGCGCCGAATTTGCAGATTCTCGCGCAGAGCCCGCAGCGGGCGCAGAGCGCCGCGTTGATTTCCATCCTGCCGTCCTTGTCGGAGATCGCGGCGCACGAGATTCCCATGCACATCTTACAGCGCGAGCACACCGCGGGGTCGATCCACACCTCGGACTCCGGCTTATAGGATGAAATCAGCGCGCACGGGCGGCGCACGATGATCACGGACGGGCCCGGCCGCTGTGTTTCCTCGCGTACCGAGGTCTCGAGCGCTTCGATGTCGAACGGGTCGACGATTCGCACGCTCGGAACGCCGACCGCCCGGCAGAGCGCCTCTAAGTCGACGCAGTGCGTCTCCTCGCCCCGGATCGTGTAACCGGTGGCGGGATTCTGCTGATGCCCGGTCATGCCGGTGATCGAGTTGTCGAGGATCAGCACCGTCGTGTCGCCCTTGTTGTAGACGACGTCGATCAGCCCCGTGATCCCGGAGTGCAGGAAGGTCGAGTCGCCGATCACGGCGACGGTTTTTTGCGCGAAGGAAACGCCGCGCGCCTTGTTCATGCCGTGGGCCACGCCGATACTCGCGCCCATGCAGACACAGGTGTCCATCGCCTCAAGCGGCGGCAGCGCGCCGAGCGTATAACAGCCGATGTCGCCGCAGACGGTCAGCTTTAGGCGCTTTAGAACGTAAAAAACGCTGCGGTGCGGACAGCCCGGACAGAGCACGGGCGGCCGCGCGGGCAAAGGCGCGGGGGCGGCGTCGGCAGGCGATGCGGACGCGGAGGGCGCTGACG
>JAITSR010000059.1 GCA_031287655.1 Clostridiales bacterium | reverse complement strand
GGAAGGGGAAGGTGGTAAAAATGACGGTACAGCGAGAAATACACACAACAGCTGACACAGACAGGCACACAGGCGCACAGGCGAGTGTACACACAAACAATCACACAAGTATTGACACAAATACGCGCGCTGCGATGACTGCGGGGCAGGCGGGCGCAGGGGGCGTAAGGCGCGGCAGGACCGCGTACCCGTCGCTTGCGGAGGCGCGCGCACTCGCGCCCGGAAACACGCTCGTCCCGATCTCGATCGAGATTTTCGCCGACCGCAAGACGCCGGTCGAGGCGCTGCGGGCCGTCTCGGCGGGCGGGCGGGAGGCGTACCTGCTCGAGAGCGCGCCGGATGGCGACAACTGGGGGCGCTACACATTTATCGGCTACGACCCCGTGATGGAGGTCTCGGCGCGCGGCGGCACGGTGACGATCCGGGAGGGCGGCGCATCGAAGGAGCGCGCCGCCGCGCCGCACGCCGTCCTAAAAGAGCTTGTGAGCGCGTGCAAAAGCCCGCGGATCGACGGTCTCCCGCCGTTCACGGGCGGTTTTGTCGGCTACTTCGCCTATGATTACATACGCCACATCGAGCCGACGCTGCGCCTTTCGGACGCCGATCCGATCGGCTCGGACGACTATCGGCTGCTGCGCTTTGACAAGGTCGTCGCCTTTGACCATCTGCGCCAAAAGATTTTTCTGATTGTGAATATCGCGGCGGATAAAATTGAGCAAAGCTACGCGGCGGGTCTTGAGACGCTTCTTGGTATGGAACGGCTCGTGCTGTCCGCCCCGCCGCCCGCTTCGCAGCCGGTTCCGCCGCAGGGGCTGGCCGCGTCGGAGTTCACCGCGTCCTTTGAGCGCGCGGCCTTCTGCGCGGCGGTCGAAAAGGCGAAGCGCTACATCTTTGAGGGCGACATCTTCCAGTGTGTCCCGTCGATCCGCTTCTCCGCCGCCTACCGCGGGGATTTGCTCGCGGCCTACCGCGTGCTCCGCACGACAAACCCGTCCGCGTATATGTTCTACCTTCGTTTTTCCGACATGGAGATTGCCGGGGCGTCGCCTGAGACGCTCGTCACGCTAAAAGACGGTATCGTCCACACCTGCCCGATCGCCGGAACCTGCAAACGCACGGACGACGACGACGAGACAAACCGGCTCGTCGAGTCGCTGCTCGCGGACGAGAAGGAACTGGCCGAGCACGACATGCTCGTCGACCTCGGACGCAACGACATCGGCAAGGTCAGCGAGTTCGGCAGCGTCCGCGTCGACGAGTACCGGAGCGTCAAGCGCCTCTCCCACGTCTGCCATCTCGCGTCAAAGGTTTCGGGAAAAGTCGCGGCGGCGGTCGACGCGCCGGACGTCATGGCGGCGCTCCTGCCCGCGGGCACACTCTCCGGCGCGCCGAAAAAGCGCGCGTGCGAGATCATCGACGAGCTTGAGGGCGCGCGGCGCGGCGTGTATGGCGGCGCGATCGGCTACATTGACTTCGCGGGGAACATGGATTTGTGTATCGCGATCCGCATGGCGGTGTGTAAAGACGGGATCGTCCATGTGCAGGCGGGCGCGGGGATCGTCGCGGACAGCGAGCCCGAGCGGGAGTATGAGGAATGTGTGCGAAAGGCGGGCGCGATGATCGAGGCGCTAAAGCAGGCCGGGGCCGCCGACGGCGTGGGCGTGGAGGTGACGTTATGATTCTGCTGATCGACAACTACGACAGTTTTACCTATAACCTGTATCAGCTCGCCGGCGGCATCGAGCCGGACATTCGGGTCGTGCGCAACGACGCGCTGACCGTCGATGAGGCCGAGCGGCTCGCGCCCTCGCATATTTTGATCTCGCCGGGGCCGGGCCGTCCGAAAGCCGCCGGAATCTGCGAGGCCCTCATTACGCGTATGGCGGGGCGGGTCCCGATCCTCGGCGTCTGCCTCGGCCATCAGGCGATTTGCGAGTGCTTCGGGGCGGAGATCGGCTACGCGTCGAGGCTCGTACACGGTAAAAAGAGCGCGATTCAGATCGCGAACGGGAGCCCGGTTTTTAAGGGACTGCCGCCGATCATCGAGGCCGCGCGCTATCATTCGCTCGTCGCCGTGCGGGAGACGATCCCCGACGAGCTGCTGATTATCGCGGAGGACGACCGCGGCGAGGTGATGGCGGTCAAGCACAGGAACTGCGAGGTATACGGCGTGCAGTTCCACCCGGAGTCGATTTTGACCGCGTGCGGGCGCGGAATCCTCGAAAACTTTTTGGCGCGGCGCGAATCGCCGGGGAAGGAGCAGACGCGGCAATGATTAAGGAAGCGATTTATACAATGCTCGGCGGCAAAGGGCTCTCGCGCGGCGAGGCGCGGGAGGTCATGCTGGAGATGATGGAGGGCAGGGCGACGCCCGCGCAGATGGGCGCGTTTCTCGTCGCGATGCGCGAGAAGGGCGAGAGCATCGACGAAATCACGGCTTGCGCGTCGGTCATGCGCGAAAAATGCGTAAAATTGAGGCCGGACACAGACGTGCTCGACATCGTTGGGACGGGCGGCGACGAGCTCTACAGCTTCAATATTTCGACGGTCTCGGCGTTCGTGATCGCGGCGGGCGGCGTGCCGGTCGCAAAGCACGGCGGGCGCAGCGTTTCGAGTAAATGCGGCAGCGCGGATCTGCTCGAGGCGCTCGGCGCGGACATCTCGATCTCCGCGCGCGCAAGCGAGCGCGTGCTGGCGCGAGCGGGCATGTGTTTTATGCTCGCGAGCGTCTACCACTCGGCGATGAGGCATGTCGCCCCGGTGCGGCGCGAGCTCGGCGTGCGCACGATTTTCAATATCTTGGGCCCGCTCGCAAATCCGGCGGGCGCGACGCTGCAGCTGCTCGGCGTGTACGACGAGGGGCTCGTCGAGCCGATGGCGAGCGTGCTCGCGAACCTTGGCGTCAAGCGCGCGATGGTCGTACACGGGCACGACGGCTTGGACGAGATCACGCTGACGGGGACGACGACGATCTGCGAGGTCGCGGACGGTAAGCTGAACAGCTACTTTATCACACCGGAACAGTTCGGCCTTACGCGCTGCCGCTTAAAGGACCTGACCGGCGGGGAGCCGCAGGAAAACGCGAGAATCGCGCGCGCGATCCTCGGCGGCGAGCGGGGGCCGAAGCGGGACGTCGTGCTGCTGAACGCGGCCGTGTGCCTCTATATGGCGTACAACGACGTGACGCTGCGCGCGTGCGTGAAGCGCGCGGAGGAGCTGATCGACAGCGGCAAGGCGCGCGAGAAGATGGAGGCTTTCGTCGCGGAGACGAACGCGGCCGCGGCGGACGCGCAGGCGAGCGAGGCGTCCGAGATCGGCGGCGCGCACGGCGTGATCGCGGGGGCCGGCGCGTGAGCGCGGGAGTGGGCGGCTTTTTTGGCGGCGGCGGAATCTTGGACGCGCTCGTCGCCGCGACGCGAAAACGGCTCGCGCGGGATGTCGAGCGGGAGCCGCTCGCGGCGCTGATCGCGCGCTGCGAGCGCCGCGGAGCCCGCGTCTCTGCGCCAGAGACGGCATCCGACCTCGGGGGGCGGACGGCGGAGAGAGACGCGGGCGCGGAAAGCCGACCCTGCGATTGCCCGCCTTTTGAGCGCGCGCTCCGCGCGCCGGGCGTCTCTTTCATCTGCGAGGTCAAGCGCGCGTCCCCGTCGAAGGGATTGATCGCCGAGTCTTTTCCCTACCTTGAGATCGCGGCCGACTACGAGGCCGCGGGGGCCGCGTGTATTTCGGTGCTGACCGAACCGGACTACTTTATGGGGCACGACCGCTACCTCGCGGAGATCGCCGCGTTGGTCCGGATACCGACGCTGCGCAAGGACTTTACGGTCGACGCCTATCAAATTTATCAGGCCGCGGCGCTCGGCGCGGGCGCCGTGCTCCTGATTTGCGCGATCACGCCGCCGCCGCGTCTCAAAGAGTTTATCGCGCTCGCCGGGCGGCTCGGCCTGTCCGCGCTCGTCGAGGCGCACGATGAGCGGGAGCTTGCCGCGGCGCTCGATGCGGGCGCGCGGATCGTCGGCGTGAACAACCGCGACCTGCGCACCTTTGAGGTCGACCTCGGCAACAGCGCGCGGCTGCGGCGGCTCGCGCCAAAGGAGGTCGTGTTCGTTGCGGAGAGCGGGATCAGGACCCGCGCGGACGTCCTCAGACTCAAAGACTTCGGCGTCGACGCCGCGCTCGTCGGGGAGACGCTGATGCGCAGCCCGGACCGCCGCGCGGCTTTAAGGGGGCTGGTCGGCTGATGATCCACATAAAAATCTGCGGCCTGCAAAGGCCGGAGGACATCGAATGCGCGAACCGGCTGCTGCCGGACTACATCGGGTTCGTCTTCGCCGAGCGCCGACGGCGTGTCGGGGCCGAGCGGGCGGCGGAGCTCCGCCGCCTGCTCGATCCCCGCGTACACGCCGTCGGCGTGTTTGTAATCGAAGCGCCCGGGCGGATCGCCGC
>JAITSR010000039.1 GCA_031287655.1 Clostridiales bacterium | reverse complement strand
CCATTGAATTGAAGATTCGTCACGGCGAAGGCGCCCGAGGCGAGGGCATCAAACAGATAGCGGCCTATATGGACACGCTGGGCGCCGACACGGGTTGGCTCGTATTATTTGACCAGCGGAAAACAATCAGTTGGAAGAAGAAATTAACGGTCAAAAAAGAGAGTGTTGACGGAAAAACAGTAAACATTTTTGGATGTTAATAAGCAACCGTCAATGCCCTCGCCGGTGTCGGTTGCCGACACTTGAATCAGCGATCACCCCAATGCCTTTTCAATCTCCATAGCGGTATGCTCCACCCACGCGGGGCGGAATCCGCTTTTGATCGCGTTGCGCGCCGAGCCGATATTTGACCACGCGCAGCAGTAAAACGGGACCTTCCCGCGGTTTATCACCTCAATCGCGAGACGGGAGGTCAGCGCGGCGGCGATTCCGCGGCGGCGATATTCCGGCAGCACGTCCACACCGATTTGCCACATGGAATCGCAATCGGCCGAGCAGCCCGCAAGGCCGATTAACGTTTCGCCGTCATACGCGCCGACCGCCAGCATGTCGAGCTGCTTGCGCTTCTTGCTGAGCGCGTTGTCCCACTCCGCCTGATACAGGCCGGCAAAGCCTTCCCGCTCCAACACGCGGGTAGCGTATCCGCAGGAGGTCGCCCGCAGCGCGTCCACATCCGGCAGCCAATACTCCGCCATAAAACCGGGAATATACCCGTATTGCTCAAATTCTCTTGTCAGCCGATGAATCTGCGGCGTTGCAAAGAGGTGCGCCGGTCTGTCGGAATCAATATATTGCCTTATAAAATCGTATATCCGCGCATCCACAGAAGCCACGACGTTATTTCCATAGCAAATCAAATCGCAGAAGAAGGGCAGGCTGAGGTACCGCCGGGCGTCCTCATGCGGCTCGGAGACGACCACAACATTTTCGTTCTTCAAAAAATCGTCCGGCGAACAGTGCGCGTCGATCGCAGACTGCGCCATCGCAATGCGGCGTATGCTTTCGTTGGTCATTATTTTGGCCCCTCCATTGTAAAACAAACCTCTAAACGCAGAACAAAAAGTCTGCGGGACTGACGACAAACGGTTCTCGGGGGTAGTGTTTGAGATTCCCTGTAATTAACACTGCCGCGCTTGCTACCGCCGCATCATAAAAAATACGGTCGCTTTCATCTATCATAAGAAAGTCACTTTTCCTCGGATCAACAGGGACACCGAACATCTCGAACAGGGTCAGAGACTCTTTAACACGGGTTTCGGGGAATCCAAAACGCGGCCTCGTCAAAACGTCTACATACTCGCGGAGAATCTGCTGGCAGTATATAGGCTTCAATAGATTGTCGGTTATCATGCCAAGAATGACCGCCGCGTTTCCCTTTGGTGAAATTAGCGCGGACACAATGACATTTGTGTCAAGCACAGCGCACCGCATTATACATCCGCTCTCTCTCGCCGCGCCGCCGCGATTTCACTATTGATATCATCAAGGGTCAGGCTGTCCAAACCGGTTTTCAACGATTGTTCCTGTAATTGCCGGATAGCGCGCCGGGCTTGCGCCGCGCGAAGGTCGATCAGCACGTCCTCAAAGGAATTTTCATTGACCTCAATCATCAGCGCGGCAGGCTTGCCATTTGTTGTCAGGACGACTTTCCCGTCGTCTGACAGCATTTTCTTGAGTTGGCCGGTAGACGACCGCAACTCACGGATGGATATAAATTTCATCACAGCACACTCCCAAACTGATATGTATCATTAGTATACCATATTGATTCATAATTATCAAAAATTTGAGAGGCGCCGTATCTGTCAAGTAAGCGTTGGTAAGTTAGTAAGAAGTCCTTCACACAAAAATCAAAAATTTAAGCGCGCTTAGGGTTCAAATAAATACGATAGATATTTATTGCCCCTCTTTTTCCTTGATGGGCAGCAACAAATCAAGTTGCAAATCTCTCTCGCATTTCTCATGAGACCACTGATAGTGATTCCACGCGTTCAAATGCTCCTCCAATAGTCCGTACATGTATTCAGGTACTCCCCATACTATTTCGTATCTATTATGGTTGGCCGCCCATTCGTGCAATCTGTTCCACTCGTCGAACATTCCCATTGGGATCATAAACGCTGCGTACAGACCTCCCGAAAAATGCTTTTTGACAAAAGGCTTCGGGACTTCCATATCTTTGGGAATCGTTGCCCAACGCTCGTAGCCATGCTTATCGCCGTTTTCGTGGTTGAACCCATAATGCCTAAACTCTGGGTATAACTCCGGAAGCTTGCTGCTTTTTATGAAATCAAAGAGAACGTCGCCCGTGTCTGTTTCCGGCTGTTCTCCAACAATATGGATAGACGCCAGCGTTGCGGGCGGCAAATATACAATTCGCACATCCCGGTCGGTAAGCTTATTCAACTTCTCGTTTGCCGCCTGCAAATCCGCTGCCGTCTTTTCTTCTTTGAACAGTATTTTCTGCACGGTCAGCGCGTCCGCCGCTTCCAGCAGAGCGGTGTCGTCAAGCAGATTCAGTTTAATATCCTGATGAAGGCTCTCGTTCAGGCGCGTGATGAAACTGTTGATGATTTCCCGAATGGTGGACAGGGCGGTGATTTCATCATCCACCTCGGCGAGATTTTGCTGAAAAGCGTCAATAGTCGCCGCCGTGTTCTCACTTTGCAATATCATGGCGATTTGCTTGAGCGGAATCCGTAACTTTCGCAGCACAAGGATTTGCTGCAGGCGGGTGATCGTCGCCTCATCGTATGTGCGGTAGGCGTAGTCGTCTTTTTTGCTGCTTTCAATCAGCCCGATTTGCTCGTAATAACGCAGGGTTCGGGTCGAAACGTTCATCTTTCTCGATATTTCGCTGATTGTGATCAGTTCCATAATGGTTTCTCTCCTTTGAATATTTTCCCTCTTAGATAGGGTATATTCAGTATAAACTGCGACGTCGCGTCAAAGTCAAGCATATCGCTCCAATGTCTTTTCAATCTCCTAAGTGTAAAATAATCGTTGGCGAGCAACGCAGGACTATTGCTAAAACCACTCCATTGGTATAACATATTTTGCAAAAGGAGTTCCGTTTTTGCTTGCCGGATTTTCGGCGCGGTGAGGGCGGCGTAACAGGTTTGCCGCCATTGCGGCGGAACGGAGCGACTACATGGAGGTAGTTATGAAATACGACAGGAATGAAACAGAGCGGAACGCGGCGATGAGGGCGGCCGAGCTGATGGCGGTTGCGGCGCGCACCGCGCCAAAGGCATGCGGCATAGACGCGATTGAGACGCTCGTGCTCGACGGCGAGGACAAGGATAAACTGACCGCCGCGATGCGGGAGATCGGAGGGGAGACCGACCGCGCGTTCTTTACTCGCGACGCGGGCAACGTGGACGCCTGCCACTGTATTATTTTGATCGCAGCCGGTGTTGCGCCGCGCGCGCTGAACTGCGCGCTGTGCGGGGCCGTAAGCTGCAAGGAGGCCGTAAAGGCCGGAATCCCCTGCGCGATGGCGGTTCACGACCTTGGGATCGCCGTCGGGTCCGCCGCGGCCACCGCGATGGATTTTCGCGTGGACAACCGTGTGCTGTTCACCGCGGGTATGGCCGCGCTGAAAATGAAGCTGTTCTCCGACAATGTGAAAATCTGTTTCGGGATCGGCTTGGCGACGACGGGAAAGAACATCTTCTTTGACCGCCGCCCGCTATGAGCGGTCGCGCCGCGGAGCGCGAGCCTTTTATAAGCGAATCCTGCCGCGAAGCGCGAGTCTTTTGGAATCCGCGAGCAGCGGCATAAACAGCCCCCCTTGAACGGTGCGGTTCTGAAAATGGTGGTGGCGGGCCGTGAGCGTGTCATACCAATCCGAGAACGGCACGCGATCGGGGGTTTCCCGCAGAAACGCCGCGACGGGGGCGATCAGCTTTGCCCTGTCCTCCGGGGAATCCGCGAACGCCGCCACCCACAGAATCCAGTCGCTCTTTGTGTAGGCCGCCCGACTGTCGAGCGGGACGCCATACGGGTTTTGCGCGTTCAGGTACTGCCGGATTTCATTTTGATAGACCGCGTCGTCGAACAACCGACCGAAACGCACGGCATCCGCATCGCCCCCGCCGCTGTCGCCGCCGTCGCGATCGCCCGCGGCGTTGAACAGCCGGTCCCAGATGAGGTTGTATTTCAGGCTCCAGCCGAACGCGCCGCTCTGCCCGAACACGAGCGCCGTGTGATTCATGTGACCGGCCGCCGCCGCAGGCTCTGCGGTCGCCGCCGGTTCCACGGTTGTTACGGCGGTCGCCCGCTCCGTCCAGCTTTTTGCGATCGCGCGCGCCCGCCCGCGATACCGGGCGGCTTCCTCACCTCTGCCCGCGAACTCGAGCAAAATTCCAAACGCGAAAACGCCCGCGACCGCTTTGGCCGCGAGGTTGCAATTGCGCGCGAGATGCCCCGCAAAGTCGTCCGTGCAGAGCTGTTCGCCGGGGTCCTCACCGTGCGCGAGCAAATACCCCGCCCATTTTTCGAGCAAGTCCATATGCGGCGCGGCAAACTCCGCGCCGCGCTCCGTGTCGGCATCGGCCGCCGCCGCCGCGGCCATCATGACGAGCATGTTCCCACATTCTTCGACGGGCATTTGATTGTGGAACCGGTAGAGGTCCGAGCCGGACGGATACTGATAAAAGGGCGGGTACACCTGACCGTTCGGCGCGTGCTCCCGCGCCCCGTAGACCTGCCCCGTCACATAGGGGTAGCGGCCCGCGTCGTGCGGCGCGAAATCGAACGGCCATGCCGGGGACGCGGCAAAGCGCAGGATCGGCCGCAGCATCGCGCGGACGAGCTCCGGAGCGTATAAAAGATACAGCGGCGTCGACGGATAACTCACGTCCACGGTCGCCGCGCAGCCGTTCGAGAAGCACTCCTTTGAAATGAAAATCGCGTCGCCGCGCTCGTCCGCAATCAATTTGTGCGCCGCGATCGACTGTCGATACGCGAGGCGCAGGATCAGACTGTAATCCTCACCCCCGGACGTCCGCGCGCGGCGGTCGAGGTCCTCGTCAAAAAGCGCGCAGCGCGTTTTGATCAGCGCGTATTCCGAGGCCGCCTCCGAGATTGCGTCAAGGATCGTCTTCCCGCCGCGGGCCCAGTACCCCTTTTGCATCGCGCCAAAATAGCAGATCGAGGTCACGTCGTCATACGCGGCAAGCAAAAGGGCTTCTTGAGCGGCGCGCGCCTCTTGGGCGGAACCCTGCTCCTGCGCTGTGTCTCCGGCGCCGCTGTCGCCGCCCGCCGCAGACTCGTTGTCGCCGTCCGCGCCAGCCACGGTGAGCGGGAATACCGCTGAGAGGCCGCCGCCGTCTGCGAAAACGCGGCCCTGCGCGCGCGGCGCCGCAAGGTATAGATAGCCCCAGTCGATCGTGACGTCGTCGCCGCTGTGGGATAGCGGCGCTTGCCGCTTTTGTCCGATCCACGCCGCGTCACAGCCGTCGGCGCGCCCCGCGTCAAGTCTATGCACGCCAAAATTCATCAGAGAGTGCGCGGCCGCCCCACTCTCATCGCCGCCGTCGTCGTCCTCACATTCGCCGCCCGCGCCGCCTTTACCCCCGCCCTCGTCGCCGTCGCGGCAGAAGGCCTCGCTGAACGTAAAGCGGAGCTCGACGCTGTGCGCCCGCCCGTCCGCCGAGCGCGCCTCCGCGTAAATATAGGAAACCGGGCGGGACATCCGGTCAAGATCGGAAAGCAGCAGCGGCGTGAGGAACGTGACAAAAAGGTCGATCCCGCCGCCGGAAAAAGCGTAGCGCGAGGAGGTCGCCGTGATTTCCAGCCCGGTCTGCGGCATCGCGGGCGCGCCGCCGAGACCCATGAAACGGTACTCCGCGCCGTCCACTACCGCGAGGCCGCGCGCCCGTTTCACCTTTCCGGTCCAGTGACAGGTGTCCGCGCCGGTCAGCCGGTCGTCCGGCGACCAGAGTGAAAAATATGGATCGCAAGTAATCAGCGGGACCGCGGGCACGCGCTCCTGTTTCATGTGGCTCATCTCGGTGTTCCTCCAATTATAAATAAATTTTGATCATTGAGCAAAATCGGCTCAATGTCGCCGACAATTCCATCTTTATTTTCTTAGATTATCACAGCGCGGCGATAGCGCGGCGGCGGCGGCGCGGCAGTCTTTGCCCCGGAACGCGAGTCCGACGGCGACGACCGGCTTGCCGATGTCCGCGCCGTAGCGGCTGTCGATGATTTGCCGCAAGGCGGCTTGCGCCAAGGTGTCCAACGATTCTTCGGCTG
>JAITSR010000037.1 GCA_031287655.1 Clostridiales bacterium | reverse complement strand
GGGACGCACGGGAAGCGGCGGCAGCGGCGGCGACTCCGAGGGGCGCACAGGCGGTGGTGGCGGAGTCTGTAGTTCCGATGACGGCGGCGACGGCGGCGAGACCGACTGTAGTTCCGACGACGGCGACGGCGGCGGCGAGACCGATTGGAACTCAGGCGACTGTCGCTCCGGCGGCTCCGGCAGCGGCGATTCCGCCTCAACCGGAGACTCCCCGAGAAAAGCCCGCACGGCCGCCGCCACGCCGTCCACCGTATTCTCCCCGGCGTTCGGAACATGTCCGGTCAGTTTTCCGCAAACCTTGACCGGCAATCCGTACACACCGCACAGCGCAGTCAGCTCACGCTCAATCACCGGGTCGAGTTCCTCAAAGACCAATACCGCCTCGAGGTCCCGCAAAAAATCCAGAGCCAATTTTCGGGGAAAGGGGTAGGTCGAAACTTTCAGGTGTTTGCAGGGGCTTTTTATTCCTTCCAGCGCCTCGGAAAGATAGGTGTCGCTCACACCGCCCGCGGCGAAGCCCTTTTTTCCCGCGCCGGTCAGCAGGTTGCGCGGATAGGATGAGAAGTCGTCGCTCATGGCCGAAAGATTGCGCTCCAGCCGGAGATGTCCCTCGTAGGCCAGCTTGGGGAAGATCACCCAACGGGCGTCTTTGACGAAGCCATCGGGCCTTTTTTGCGGGAGGGGGTCGCGTATCTCGATGGACGCGCAGCTGTGACAGACGCGCGTCGTCGGGCGAAAGAGCACCGGCGCGCCGTATTTCTCCGAGCAATCAAAGGCGTCGGCGATCATCTCATACGCCTCCTCAGGCGTGGACGGGTCAAAGACCGCGAGCTTTGCGAATTGCCCGAAATGACGGGAGTCCTGCTCGGTCTGGGAGGAAATCGGCCCCGGATCGTCGGCCGCGACGACGACCATCCCCCCCTTGACCCCGACATAATTGAGACTCATGAGCGGATCGGAGGCGACGTTGAGCCCCACCTGCTTCATCGTGACCAAAACGCGCGCTCCGGCATAGGCCGCGCCTGCGCCCACTTCCAAAGCGGCCTTTTCATTGACCGACCATTCGACGTACAGGCTGCCGTCGTTGTATTGAGCCGCCGTTTCGAGAATCTCGGAGGACGGCGTCCCGGGATAGCCGGTCACGACCCGCACACCGGCGCGTATGGCCCCCAGCGCGATGGCCTGATTGCCCATCAACAGTTTTTTTTCCATATATCCTATTCCCCCACTACCTCTGCACGCGCCGCCACTGCCCGCGCAGCCAATGCCCGCGCAGCCGCCGCACCCTCAGCCACTATGCCCGCGCAGCCACTATATCCGCTTGTGCCGAATCCCCTCACGCTTTTTTTCCGCCGTGCGCGAGCCGCAGGACCATCAGCGCGGCCACGACCGCGAGCAGGGCCAGTACGATGAATTTGACCGTGACATTCTCAATCCGGCTGAAGATCATCGGAAAGACGAGCGCCGAGAGCGCGAAGCCCGCCATGACCGCCCCGTAATTGGAACCCACGTTTTGAATCCCGAAAAAGTCCGCCGTGAGCACGGGATAGATGCCCGAATAGCCGCCGTAGCAGAAGGCTATGACCGCAATAAAGACCATAAAGAGCGCGCCCTGCGCAAAACAGAGCGCCGCCGCGCCGCCCGCGGTCGCGAGAATCGCAACCAGCGCCGCCCGCTCGCGCCCGATCTTGTCGGATATCAGCGGTATGCCCAGACGGCCCAGCGCGTTCGCCACCCCGGTCATCATGACCAGCGCCGTGCCAATGGCCGGGTCCAAGCCCCGCTCGACCGCGAAGGTCTTGAACGACGGGTTCAGGATAAAATAGGTGGCGGTCCCGAACATGAGCGACAGTGTGATGAAATAAAATTCCTTTGTCTTTAAGGCTTCCGTGATCGTGAACTGCCGCTGCTTTTGCGGCGCCGTCGGCGCAGAGGCGCCCGGCGACGCGGGAGCGCCCGGAGACGCCGCCTCCCCGGGCAGTTGAATGAAGCGGAACAAGGCCAGCACCACGACAAGGAAGGCGGCCGCAAGGATCATGAAGGTGGTCCTCACCTCGAACCGCGCGACCAACGCTTCAACCAGCGGCGCGAAAATAACGGTGGAAAAACCGAAGGCGCAAACGCTGATTCCGGTCGCGAAGCCGCGATTTGCGGGAAACCACTTTTGCGCCGAGGAGATGATCGCGTTGTAGGCCGCGCCCACGCCAAAGCCTCCGACAATGCCATAGGACAGATAAATGAGCCATGCCTGCGCCGCGGGGATAAACGCGGAGGCCAAAGTGCCCGCCGCGAGCATCAGTCCGCCCAGCAGCACGACCTTCGCGGAGGCGATTTTGGTTTGCAGCCGCCCGCCCGCCAGAATGCCCACGACGAAAAAGCAGAGCATGTAGGAAGATGTGAGCTTTGCGGCGGTCAAATCCCATGAATAGGTTTGACTCACGGGCGTGACAAAAACGCTCCACACATATATGATTCCCAAAACCAGCTGCAACGCCGCCCCGATGAACAAAACCTTCAGGCCCTTCTTGTTTTGCGCGATGGATCCCATCCTGACCGCTCCTTTACAGTTTTTATTTGAGCAACAAAAAAACCTATCCCGGACAAGCCTGTCAGGGAATGGTTTATGAATAAATTATCATTTTTCTATAGCATAGCGTTTTTCGGGAGACAAGTCAACCTCATCAATTTTCCAAAATCAGTCAGCGGCTGACCGATTGCTGACCTGCTACTCGTCACTCCGAGAAGTATTGGGCGACGCCGTCCGCGATCCCGGTTGCAAGTTTGTTTTGGTATTCGTCCGTCTGCATGAGCTTGTCCTCCGTCGGGTTCGTCATCAGACCCATTTCCACGATTGTGACAGGCATTGTCGACCAGTTGATCCCGCTCATATTGTCAACCTCGGAAACGCCGCGGTTTTTTGCGCCGGTCGCGGCGACCATCGACGCCAATATATCGTCGGACAGCGCCCGGCTCTGCGCGTATAAATGGGAGACAAAAGGGTTCCGCTTTGTCGGGCAGAGCGTTAAAATCCCGTTCGCGCCGCTGTTTTCGGAACCGTCCGCGTGGATACGGACCAAAATGTCCGCCCCGGCGTTGGTCGCAAGCTCCGCCCGCTCTTTGTTGCTGATGTTCACGTCGTTTGTCTCGCGGATCATCACGACGTTGTATCCGCGCGCGCGCAGCTCATCACGCAGTTTTAGCGAAACGGCAAGCGTCAATTGATATTCGGGGACCTTTGTGGTCGTGCCCTGTGTGCCGGAGGACACTTTCGGTTTGGTTTCCGACGCGCCCGGCCCGATGGGTTCATGCGCGTTATTCCCCTTCGCCTGATGCCCCGCGTCAATCGCGACCGTATAGCTTCCGGGGGACAGATTGCGGACAGGTGGCTGCGTTTGGGGCTGCGTTTGGGGCTGCGCGGCGCTTTGCCCGATTTTTTCCTCGGATATAAATTCCGCGAAAACATAGCCCTCCGCGTTGTTCGCGGCGACGCGTTTCCATTCGCCCACAGACGCGCGCAATTGAATTTCCTGCCCATACGTCAGGATACCGAGGACTTCGGCCTCTTTTGACGGCGCGTTGCGGAGATTGACCTGCGTTCCCGCAATCCACGCGACGCCCGAAGTCTCCGTTTCAGCGGGCGGCTCGTCCGCCGGAGGAATGTTGGCCTTTTCGATCGTCACATACGGCAGATAGACATATCCGTCCTTACCGGCGGCGCGGACAAGGCCCCAATCGCCCGTCGTGTCCAAAAGCGCGACCTCCTGCCGATCGGACAGGACCGCCAAAACCAACGCGTCCAACGATGGCGTCGAACGCAGGTTCACGCCGCTCCCTTTTATCCACGCGACGACCGAGTTTGCGGCATTGGCGTCGTTTGGCGCGGCAGGACCGGGCTGCGCCGCGGCCGCGCCGGCAGCCGTATCGGAAGCCGCGCTGCCAGCCGTTTCTGTAGACGCTTCCGCGGCAACCCCCGTGTCCGCTTTTGCGGCGTCCGCCGCTTCGAGGCGCGCCACGGTTGATGCGCTTCCGTTCGTTTGCGTCTTTCTTTCCGTTTCTGCTGACTCGCCCGTTGCCGCCGACCTCTCCGTTTCCGTCGGCCCGTTCGCTGCCGCATCGCCATCTGCGCCGGAGTCAAGCGCTGACCCCGCCGCGGAGACGGACTCTGCCGTCGAGCTGTCCGGCGCGGGGACCTGCCCGACGCCTTCGCCGCAGGCTGACAAAGTAACCGCCAACACCGCGGCCATGATTACCGTCATAATCGTCATCGCACGCTTCCGTTTTTTCATAATTTTGACCATCCCTTTTTAAGTAGCCAATCAGAGGTCCCTGCTACCCATTTTATCTTACCTCGCCTCGTATGCCCTAATGATCTCGATATTGGAAAGTTCCAGCCTTGAAAGGGCCGGTTCTGTCCCGGTGGGCAATTTCGGCAGCTCGGCGTACCACGCTTTTGTGTCAAAATGCGCTTGCAATGTTCTGTCGTTAAACTGACGTCCGTATCGCGCGTAAATCTCGTTTCTCGCGATTCGAAGTTCCTCTTTTGTCAGCGCGCTCAAATCCGTTTCCGTCAACGCGCGCGTGTTGCTGTACGGCAAGATAAAATCCTTATCGCTCCATTCGCCGGAAATTGGGGCAACCGGGGCGGCGGTTGTGGTCGCCGCCGGAGCCGTCGTCGTTTGAGCGGTCTGCCCGGCAGCGGCGCTTC
>JAITSR010000031.1 GCA_031287655.1 Clostridiales bacterium | reverse complement strand
GTGGGTGGCCTGACCGACGCCGAAAGACGGGCGGCTGACGATCACGGGCAACGGTCGATTTTGACCCTTACCTTTACCCTTACCGGGGTGAAATTCAATAGGTTTTAATGAGCAATAATGAAACGTCGGAACCTTGGAAGCCTTACAGGACAAGACATGGTGGGATTTAATGATACATAGTGAAATGACGCTCCAACAATTCCTAAACCGCAGGTCGCACGTTCGAATCGTGTCGGGAGTAGCAGTGGTATCAAGGCTTTCAGGGTTTTCGCTCTGGAAGCCTTGGTTTGTATTTGCGGACACTTTGTTGTCACAAAGCGCATGGCTTTACGGCTTAGATCGCGTGTACTATCATTGTGGATGAACGTCTGGCAGCGGCGGCATGACAATCGAGGTTAGTATGGATATTCAAATATTGGTCGTCGAGGACGACGAGACGATCCGTGATATGGTAAAAAAGTTCCTGTCGGCGGAAGGGTACTGCGTGGACGTCTGCTCCGACGGGGACGAGGCGCTGGAGCAATTCTACAATAAGCGCTACCATCTTGTGATTCTCGATATTATGCTGCCCGGCATGAACGGTCAGGAGCTTTTGAAAGAGTTTCGCAAAATTCATGATACGCCGGTTTTGATGATGACCGCTTTGGATGACGACGATAATCAGTTAAGAGCGTTTACCAACGAAGCCGACGATTATGTCGTCAAGCCCTTCTCCATGCGGATTTTGCTCAAACGCGCGGAGGCGCTTTTGCGCCGCGGCGGCGCGTTGAAAAAAGAAATTATCGCGGGAAAGCTCACGCTGTACCCGTTGGCGTATAAAGCCGAGTACGACGGGGCGGATATTGGGCTGGCGCCGAAAGAATTTGATATTTTGCTTCTTTTGGCGCTGAGCAAAGGCAACGTAGTCACGCACGAAACCCTGCTCACAAAAATTTGGGGCTATGATTTTGACGGCAACGAGGGTATCATTCACGCCACGATGAAAAGAGTGCGCGACAAACTTCCCGCAGGGGTTATTCGAACGGTAAAAGGCGTGGGTTATTGTTTGGAAGCGGTCGGCGTATGATGGAAAAAATGAGAAAAATAAGGCTTGGGATATTCGGCAAGATTTTTTTGTACACGCTGTGTCTCCTTGCGTTTGTGATCGGCACGCTCGCGATGTTTTTTCGAGGTCAGGTCATAGTGATCCTTGACGAGACGAAGGCGCTGCCCGCCATATATGATTCGTCGCCTGCCGCCGCCGCCGCGGCAAACGAAACGGCGGAAAACCCCGCAAGGGACGCGGTGGAAATATACACGGATTTTACGCGCAACACGATCATCGCGTTAGCCATATTGCTGCCGGTCAGCGCAATCGGGGCGGCGCTGTTCGCGCGAAGTATGGCGAACCCCATCAAAAAATTGGCCGCGGATACCACAAAAATGTCAAAGCTGCAGTTTGTATCCGCCCCCGCAAAGCGCGCGGACGAGATCGGGCAGCTCTCCGACGACGTCCATAAAATGTATGAGGCGTTAAAACTGAAAATAGAGCGGGAAAAAGAAATGGAAGAAAATCAGCGATATTTCTTTTCGGCCGTCTCGCACGAATTGAAAACGCCCATTGCCGCCGTCGGCAGTATATTGGAGGGGATGCTCGCGAATGTCATAAGGCCGACGGAGTACCCTGAATATTTAAAGAAATGCCTCAACATGATGAATACTCAAAGTAAATTGATTTCGGAGATACTGGAAATCATCCGTTTGGACGATAACAGAATCGCCCCGAAAAATGAAGCTGTGCGGCTCAAATCCGCCGTCGAAGCGATTCTGCCCCCGTATCAAACGCTGGCCGACGCGAGGGCGCAGACGATCTCCGTTTCCATCCCCGAGACGCAAACATGCGTACTGGACCGAAATATGTTTTGCCGCGCCCTGTCAAACGTCCTCATGAACGCCGTACAGAATACGCCCGGGCAGGGGGAGATTCGCATATGGAGCGAAGCGCCGGGCGGCCGGACCGTCCGGCTGAACATATTAAACACAAACGCGCATATCGATGAAAGCGATCTGCCAAAGCTATATGAACCGTTTTACCGCGTGGATAAGGCGCGGAGCAGAGCGCAAAACCGCAGCGGGCTGGGGCTGACGATCGTTAAAAAGACACTCGATTGTATGGCGATCCCATTTTCCCTTGAGAATAGGGGAGGCGACGTCGTTTTTTGGCTGGATTTACCCGCGCGGCCGCTATAAACAATCAAAAAAGGTAAAAAAATTACCGGCAAGCAAAACAGGCGGTAATTTTTTTGTTTTTGCGGACTGCGAGCGACGCTTTGTTAGATTGGCGTTAGATACGGGTGTTATTCTATTCTTGCACCGGACAAAAACCTTAACAAAAAAAGGAGAGGGTATCGTGAAAAAATTATTGAGGAACGGAAGGCCGATCGCGGCGCTGATCGCGATCATCGTGACGTTCAGCGCGCTGGCCGCCTGCGGGCAGGGCGGCGCCGCCAGCGCCAACAGCGGCGGAGGCGACGGAGTTTTTATCAACGAGAAGTACGCCGCATCGGGTTTGTTGACCATTCACAAAGAAGCGGTCGATTACCAGAGCGCCGTGCTGCTAAAGTCGTGGGGCTTTGGCTTACATCTGACGCCGGATATGGTGAAGCTGAACAACGAAGCTATCCTCCTGCCCGGAATGCTGCCCCCTTACTCGCTGAGGTTTACCTACAACAGCGAAAACGCGCAGGAGCTGCTCTTTTTCAACATCGCCAGAATCCCCAAGGATTACGCGGAGGGGGACGAAATATTACAGGATTTGAAGGATCATTTTTCTCATGTGGAGCCCTTTGCCACTCGTGAAAATGATACATATTATTTTGCGTATAACGATGATTTTTCCGGAGTCGAGCTGAGCAAAGCGGATAGGACGGCTGTTGATTTGATTGCGTCACAGTTGGCTACGCTAAAAAACGGCCTTTGTCTGTTCCCCCCATTGGAAGACGATGATGCCGCGGGCGGAGAGAAAGACGCGCCCTCCAACGTAAATATGAACGAATTTAACGCAAAAACGCTGGACGGCGGCACATTTACAAACGAAGATTTGGCGAAATACGACCTCACAATGGTAAATGTCTGGACGACTTGGTGCTCTTATTGCGTGAAGGAAATGCCCGATTTGGAGAAACTGTTTACCGGAATGCTGCCCGAGAATGTAAACTTAATCTCGATCTGCGGCGACGCCAATGAGGAACCCGAGCTTGCGAAAGAAATGATGGAAAAGCTGAACTTAACGTTCAAAGCGCTGATCCCCGACGAGAAGTTAAAAGAATCCCTGCTCAAAGAAATAACGTCGTTCCCGTCGACATTTTTCGTTGACAGCAAAGGGAATGTCGTCGGCAAGATGCAGCTGGGCGCGCCGTCGTCCGGCGGGGATGTCGCGGAAGGCTACTTGAAAATCATTCAGGAGCGGCTGAATATGGAGGCGAGCGGTCAATGACAAAACGGACTCGGAACTTGACACTGTACGCGAAATACGGATTGCTGGCCGTCGGCGTTTTGTTTATCGCGCTTGGCCTGCTTCGCGAGGAACAGCTTGTCGTACTGAAAAAGGCCGTAAAGATATGTCTTGAATGTATTGGAGTGGGGTAATATGCGTATCATAAATTTTCTGAAAAGCCGCCCGTTCATCCAGTCCATAGCGGCAGTGGCGGCCAACGCCAAGATCTTCGGTTTTTTCACAGGAAAGATCTGGCAGGGGAATAGCAAAGTCGTATGCGTACCGGGGCTGAACTGCTACTCATGCCCCGGCGCGGTGGGCGCGTGGCCCATTGGCGCGCTGCAGGCGGTGTTGGGCGGGAACAAGCACAATTTTTCCTTCTACGTCGTCGGCATACTCATACTCTTTGGCGCTCTGCTGGGGCGGGTGATTTGCGGTTTTCTGTGCCTGTTCGGGTTTATTCAGGATTTGCTGTATAAAATTCCGACGCCGAAACTCAAAGTTCCCCAAAAGATTGACCAGCCGCTGCGTCGGCTCAAGTATGTGAGTCTGGCCATTCCGGTGATTGCCCTGCCGATTCTTTTGACAAACCAGTTCGGCATCGCGCCGCCGTACTTCTGCCAGTGGATTTGCCCGGTCGGGACGCTTGAAGGCGGTATTCCGCTCGTGCTTGGGAACGAAAGCCTGCGAAGTATGCTGGGCTTTCTGTTCAGCTGGAAGATGGGCATACTCGTTTTTACAATCCTCACTTCGATGTTAATATATCGTCCGTTTTGTAAATATCTGTGCCCGTTGGGCGCGGTGTATGCGCTGTTCAACAGGTTCAGTTTTTACCGGATGAACGTCGACGAAACGAAGTGTACCGGCTGTAAGGCATGTGAGAAGAAATGCAAAATGAACGTGGAAATTACAAAAAATATCAATTCGCCGGAATGTATTCGCTGCGGCGACTGTAAATCCGTGTGCAAGCAAGGCGCGATCACCTCCGGATTTTGCAGTCGGCGGCAAACGGAAGTCGCAGCGTAAATCATTTTTCGGCGCCGCCGTCGCCACTGCCGCCGCCGGGGTTATTTGGCGGCGGCGGTGAGATCGCGCGGGAGTAAACGAATAAAGCGGCGATTGACAGCGCGGGCGGAATGACGAGAAAATAGTAAAACCACCTGTAGAAGAAGATAGAGACAAGCATCAAAAAGGCCGCCGCGCGAAAGAGCCTCGCGGCCAATCGGTTCGTTCTGTCCCAGACCTCGCGGTTTTGCAGCGTCCACTTTGTTTTGACACCGAACAGGCTCATGTATTCCGCACCCTCAAAAGCGCCGCCGACATAGGCGAACAGGAGCACGGCGGGGATCGCGAGCAGGCGCTCAAACGGCGTCCAGACGTTTTCCGCGCGAAGCAGGCCCCGCGTCTGCGCAACGAAAAAGATGACCAGAAAGAAGAATTGCAAAAAAGACAGAAAACCCCGCATTTTATGGGAGGGCAGTACAAACCGGCTCTCGGCGTACACACTGATCGCAAAGACGAGCAGCGCCGCGGCCGGCAGCATAAAGATCAGCTCGTTCTTTGAACCGATCCTGTCCACGACGCCGCCCCTGTTCCAGTGGAGCGGAATCCGCTCGGGCAGATACGCGCCGATCAGCATCGAGATGAAAAACAGCAGCGCGAGCAGGAAAAGATGCGGCGCTTTTTTTGCGATGAAAAACTTTATTTGCTTCCCATTCCATTTCATTGTACTATTGTATCACAGAAGCGCGGATCGCGCGCGGACGTATTGAATACGTTTGAAATAGAGTGTATTCGGAAAGGCAATTAAACGGATACACTCACGCGCTACCGGAGGAGGTAGCGTGCGTGCGCGTAGCGCACGGAGTCGCGTGGAAATCGCATTTTCACGGGACGATATACGCAACGCGGTTTAGAGGAAACGAGGGCGACGAGTGGGGGCTGTAACGCCATGGATTGGCGTTACAGTGTGGAGCGCGTTGGAGCGAGAAGGCGTAGGCAGGTTTTGCGGCATAGCCGCGGAACGTAGTCGCCACAAGGCGTCCGAGTTTCCGAATAAACACATAAAGAATAGGGAAGTGGCGGATTGTATCTCCATTTAGGCAATGACGTGACGATTCGGACGCGGGATTTGATCGGGATTTTTGATCTGGACACGTCCACGATTTCAAGGGACACGCAGGATTTTCTAAAGCGCTGCGAGGCGGCGGACCTCGTCACAAACGTGTCGCGGGATTTGCCAAAATCCTTTGTGCTGTGCCGCTATAACGGCGCGATCCAGCTCTTTATCTCGGCGATCTCGTCGTCGACGCTAAAAAAGCGCGCGAACATAACGGCGGCGATCGCCGCAAAGCGGGATACCGGCGGGGCGTGATCGCACAACCCCGCCGAATCATACCGATAGAACGCGCCAAAATAGGTTTTCACGATACGCCTCGCCGCGCGCCGCGCCGGCAGCTGTGACCGCGCCGCCGCGGCCGCCGCTACGCGGCCTGCAGTTTTTCGACCGCCTCTTGCTCGCTGCCCGCAAAAAACAGGTGCCTGCCCTTGTTACAGTCGTACATCTAGTCGTGGAGCGGCTTGCTCGTATACGCTGAAAAGTCGCCAAAAATCGCGAGCTGACAGGCGTAGGGCACGAATTTTTGAGCCACCTCGCCCGCAAAGCCCGTGGACAGTCTGAAAAAATCTTCGCTGACGGCGGCCTTATTCAAGGCGATTTTTCTGGTGTCATGTTCGTAATCGGCCGTCGCGATGAAGTCGAGCGCGGACTGCACGTCGGTGATCAGCGGGGTTTCGCTGTATATAACGGCAATTTTCCCGCCGGGTCTATCAATCAGTTTTGTATTCATCGTTATGAGCGTACCCCCTTTTTACTGAAAATTCATCATACCACACGCCGTCTATTTTTCCAAGTAAACGCCGGACAGCATCACGGCGCCCGAGTCCGTCTGATCCAGCCCGATCACGATCTCACGCACCGCGCCGAGGTCGATTTGATCGAAATAGGTCAAGGGGATCCGCAAATCCCCCAGCGGCATATAGCCTCTCCACACGTCATACGCGGGTGAAAACTCTCTGTCCGCGTCGTAGTGCTTCACATAGCCGGGGTAGTAGTCCAGAGCTCCGGCCCCCTTGGGGACGAGAACGCTCTGCGCCGCGCCCGTCCGGTCAATCAGCGTTACGGTAAAAGATTGGGGCTCGCCTTGCGGGTTCAGCGCGTCGGAGGAATCCACCGCCGTATACAGGCTGAGCGCGCGATACCCGGAAAAGTCTGTGGCGGGGTTTTCCGCCGTCGCGCATGGGATCGACACCGTTCCGGCTTTTGCCGTCCAGCGAATGTTAAACAGCGGGAGCGCCCTGCCCCCGTTGGAACCGCCCGGGTGCGTGAACAGGATGCGGTCATAGACGCCCTCCTGTACGGCGTAGCGGGCCTCGACTTCGTCGCCGCCTACGGCCAGCCGCGCCGCCTCGGCTTCGGACACGGTTATGAGGCTCAATCGACCGGGCATATAGTACGATGCCGTGACGGGACAGCCGAACATCGTACCGGGGGTCACGCTCCCGGTGTCCCAAAGCCCCCACGGCTGCGCCCCCTTGGCGTACACCGAAAGGAACGCGGCGGCGAAGCGCGCGATAAAGTCCTCCTGCCGTTCCCGCGTGAGCAGCTTGCCCTCCGTGTCCCTGCCGTCTTTGGGCTCGTCGTCCCAAGAAAACGTGCGGTTGAAGTACGCGTGGTTCGCGCCGCGCAAGGAGACGATCGACGCGGGCGATTTGCGCCCCGGATCTCTTTGAATCTCGTCAAAGACCTCCTGCCCGTTCTCCGGCATGTCGCCGTCATATTCGCCGAGGATGATCCCGGTTGGCACGTCGGGCATCGGATCGTCGTAAATCAGTCTCGACGTCTCGATGCGAAACAGGGACCGGATTCTGTCGAGCCCCTCCTCCGCCTCTTTGCGAATAAAGTCCTCCGCGACCTCGCCGCCGCGCGAGTGGCCCATCAGGTGCATGTCGTCAAAGTCAATTTTGCCCGCAAGGTCGATGCCGTAGCCCGGGTCGTCCCCCGCGTTGGCGCGCGCAAGCAGAGCCATCTGCTGCTTGTAAATCGTATACGCCCACGCGAGATTGGTGGACTCCCCGTATCTGAAGCAGTCATACTCCACGTTGATGTTAAAACTGAGGACGACGTAACCCTCCGCCGCGAGCTGCGCCACAAGGTAATCAAAGCCCGCGTAGACCTTCTCGTAGACGCTTTCGATCGCCTTTACGCCGTGGAAGATCACAACCAGCGGGTACGGCCCCGCGGCGTCGGACGCGCCGACCGGAGCGGCGATGATCCCGTCCAACGGGCAGGGGACGACATTTCCAAGCGAATTTTTGAGTTCCCCTTCGCCAAAGTTAAATTCTTTGACCACAATTTGGGAGCTGTCGGCAGGCTCATAGTTCATGTCCGGCGATTGCAGCAGGCTCTGAGGCGCAAAGAGATCCGCGCCGTCCGCGGTTTTGCCGATCAGGACCGGCGCTTTCGCGGCGTCTCCGACGCCGATGGCGGTGGTGAAGGCGGCGGAACTTGTGGCGGCGCTGACGTCGGCGCTGGTGGTGGAGGCGGCGGAACTTGTGGCGGTGGTGGAGACGGCGCCTGTGGCGGTGCTGACGTCGGCGCCGTCGTCGACGGCGGGGGCGCATGCGGACGCGCTTGCAAGCAAGGCGGCGCTCAGCAGCAATGAGATGATTCTTTTCATAGAAATTTTTCAACCTTTCTGGCAGTCAAAGTGCGTACATTACATTTTAGCAGATTGCGGAGGAAATGAATATGCGGAAGATTCAACTTTTGTGTGGGTTTTTACACATTTGACATCTTTTCGATGACTGTGTAAACTATTACACATAGATAACCAACAGGACGGCGCGCCGTTCGCGGCGCAATACAAAAGGAGTGTTTATGGCGAGCAATCTTGCGATCGATCAGGGGTTGTTGGAGGCCGCGTTGAAAATCGGCGGCTTAAAGACAAAGCGCGCGACAGTCAACCTCGCGCT
>JAITSR010000003.1 GCA_031287655.1 Clostridiales bacterium | reverse complement strand
GACGCGAAGGCTTTGAGTACACGGAAAGCGCGAACGGCGCCCCGACCTTCAGCAAGGAGTGGAATGACGCCGTCGCCACCGGACAGACGGAGGACATCTACAAGACGTATTTCTATCTGGGCGGCTCGAAGATTCTCGAGGCGGTCGGCCGCTGCGCAGCGTTTGATCCGGCGCAGACGCCCAACTACGAGGTGCTGAGGAAAATCTACGGGAACAAGCCGTGGATCACCTACGCGACGCCCGTGGAAGGCTCCGACGAGAAGGTAGTGTTCGACAAGCTGTTCTCCGGCACGACGAGTCATCAGCGCACATACGAGCTAAAGTGCGTCTACTCCAAAACGGAGGCGGAGTTTGAGGAAAACTACGCCAAGATGCTCGAAATCGCCGGACAGATCGGCGTTGACGCGCTGGAGACGTTTATGGACGCGAAAATCAAGGAAGCGCTGACCGTGTACGGCGTCGGGATCGGGGCATAACACAAATACAAGACGTCCGAGTTACCGAATAAACATAAATAATGAAGGGAGCACGGCGATGAAAACAGGTATCCAGTTTTACATGTTCATCGAACTGATCAAACAGAACAAGGTCGAGGAGGCCATTGAGCTCGCGGCGCAGAGCGGCGTCGACGGCGTGGAGTTTTTCAGCTATCTGGACCTTCCGGAGGGGACAAAGCCGCTGACGCTGCGCAAGGCGTTAAACAACGCCGGCGTTGTCTGCTGCGGCTGCCACAACCACCTAAAGCCGCTTTTGGAAAATCTGGACTTCATCATGGAGTACAACTATATTTTGGGCAACAAGAACGTCCTCTGCCACTGGCTGATTGAAAAAACGGAGCGCGGCAGCAAGGAGAACTATCTTCGGGCCGCCGACGCGTTCAACAAAATCGCGTTCAAGCTCAAACAAAACGGTTTTGATTTTTCGTTCCACAACCACGGTTTTGAGTTTGAGGAAGTATTTGACGGCCAGCGCGGCCACGATATTTTGCTCAAAAACACGGACCCCCATCTGGTCGGCTTCGAGCTGCATATCGGCGCGCTGCCCCCGTTCGGGCTGGATATCGTGGACTACATTAAGAACGTGCTGGGCTACAGGCTAAAGCTCCTGCATGTCCACACAAAGACTTTCGGTCCGAATATGTCGCTGGTCGATTTTGACAGCGCCCCGGCGATCAAAGCCTCGCGCGAACTGGGCGTGCCGTGGGCGATTTTGGAGTCCATGTACAAGCCGTTCGACTATGAGCAGCTGAAAGCCGACGTTTCGTGGGTGCGCCAGACAGGCAATAAGGACTAGCCGTCAGGATTGGAGTATAACATGAAAAAGAGTCTTGTCGTCAGACTTTTGAACCAACGGTGGCTACAACTGTTCGTGTTGCTTGGCATGGCATATCTGCTGATCTTTAGCTATATCCCGATGGCGGGCATTGTCATCGCGTTCAACAAGTACAAGCTCAACAGCGGGATCGTGGGTATGTTCACGTCTCCCTTTGTCGGCTTCGACAACTTTATCGAGTTTTTTACGGACTATCAGTTTGGCGACCTGTTCATGAACACGATTCTGATGTCTGTCTCGAAGCTGTTTTTCACGTTTCCGCTCCCGATTGTCCTCGCGCTTGCGCTCAATGAGGTCAAGAACCGCAAGGTCAAGCGCACCGTGCAGACCGTCAGCTACCTGCCCTATTTTATCTCATGGGTGATCGTGTACGGCTTTTGCAATATCATGTTCACAAAAAACGGCGTCGTAAACGACTTGCTGGCCGCGCTCGGCGGCGCGCGCGCCGCGTTTCTGTCGGAGCCAGGGACTTTCCTGCCGCTCGCGGTATTTACGGCTGTATGGAAGGAAACCGGATGGTGGGCGATTATCTTCCTTGCGTCGATCACGAGCATTGACCTGTCGCTGTATGACGCCGCGGAGGTGGACGGCGCCTCCCGCCTGCAGCGGATCTTCTACATCACGCTGCCTGGAATCCGACCGACGATCACGGTCGTGCTGATCCTCGCGCTGGGCAACCTGATGGGGGGCGGGCTCTCCGGCTCGAAGTTTCAACAGGAGTACCTTTGTGGGAACTCAGGGAACCTTGAACGCGCGGAAATCCTCCAGACGTACATTATGAAGGTCGGCCTTTCCAAAGCCCGATATTCCTACGCGGCGGCGGCCGGTCTCGTGCAATCGGTGATTGGGCTTTCGCTCGTGGGGATCAGCAATTTCGCGGCGAATAAACTCACCGGGGAAGGTTTGTTTTGATATGATCAGCAGAAGGATCAAAAAGTCGGTCAGCGACCACATCGTGGACATCGTGGTCGGCGCAATCGTCGTCGTCGTGTTTTTCATGTCCGTCTACCCGTTCTACCTGTCCGTCGTCCTTTCGTTCAACGAGGGGACCGACGCCGCGAGCGGCGGCATCTACTTTTGGCCGAGGCGGCCGACGCTGGACAACTATATCCAGCTCGTATCGGATGTAAAGTGGATCAAGGCTTTTGCCGTGACGCTGTCTAGGACCGTCCTCGGAACGGCGATGACCGTCTTTTTTACGACGATCGTGGCATACGGGCTGTCGCACTCAAAGCTGATCGGACGCAAGATTTATATGGGGATCCTGCTCGTCGCGATGTACGTCTCCGGCGGCATTATCCCTTACTACGCGGTGCTAAAGGCGCTCGGCCTGATGAACAGCTTTGCGGTCTATGTGGTACCGGGTATGCTGAACCTTTTTTATGTGTTGGTGTCGATCGCGTTTTTTAAGGCGATACCGCAGGAGTTGGAGGATTCCGCGCAGGTGGACGGCGCAAGGGACTTGCGTATCTTTGTCAGCATCATCGTGCCGATCGCAAAGCCCCTGTTGGCGACGATCGCGATATTTGTCTCCGTCGGACACTGGAATGCGTGGTATGACAGCGCGTTTTTCGTGCAGAACGACGATCTGAGGACGCTGGCCTATCGCATGATGGCCACGATCCAGCGGTCGTCCACCACGCAGGGGACGGACATCTCGCAGGCAGGGATCGTCTCGATGATCACCTATACGCCGCTGTCGGTGCAGCTGGCCGCGATGGTCCTTGCGGTGTTTCCGATTTTAGCGGTGTATCCGTTCTTCCAGCGATATATTATCGCGGGCATAACGATCGGCTCCGTAAAGGGGTGAGGAAATGTACTTTTTCACCGCGGAAAAAGTACCAAAAACGCGCCGGGGGTTTCGAATTCCCCCGGACCCCTAAACGCCCAGGGGCTCCGGCCCCTGGACCCCAAGAGGGGCATAGAAGACCGGACCCCTAAGGCGATCGGGAGTTTCGGAAATAAAAACAATATTAACTCGGAAAGTGAGAGGAGAAAAATGGAAAACAAGGAATTGCGTGTTGGTTTTATCGGAACCGGCGTCATCTCGCATCATCATATGCAGGGGTATGCCGAGACGCCCGGCGTCAAGGTGGTGGCCGCGTGTGATATCGACAAGCCGGTTTTGGACGCGTGGTGCGACAAATACGGCATCCCCGAGGACTGCCGCTACACGGATTACCGGAAGCTGCTTGCGCGCGACGACATTCAGGCGGTTGACGTCTGCGTTCACAACAACCTGCACACGCCGCTGTCCGTCGCCGTCATGCGCGCGGGGAAGCACTGCTTTTGCGAGAAGCCGATGGCCGCTACATACGCCGACGCCAAGACGATGTATGAGGCGTGGGAGCGCTATCACAAGGAGAGCGGCGTCGAACTCGCGGTCCAGATGGCGACCATTTTCCAGAGTCAGACGCGCCTCGCCAAAAAACTCGTGTCTCAAGGCGATTTGGGCCATGTGTATTTTGCGAACGTCACAGGCCACCGCCGCCGCAACAGGCCGGGCCTCGAGTCTAACCTGTCGACGAATTTCTTCAAAAAAGAGATCGCCGGGCGCGGCGCTCTGTATGACATGGGAATTTACCATATTGCGCAGATGCTGTTCATCCTTGGGCTGCCCAAGCTCGACCGCGTCTCCGGCTCTATGTTCTCTGAGATCGAGCCGAGCTTAAAGCTGCTCAAAGGCAATAAGTTCGAGGTGGAGGAACTCGCGATGGGCTTTGCGAAGTTCTCGGGCGGGCTCACGCTGAACTTTATGGAGTCTTGGGCGATCCATATGGACACGATCGGGGATACCTATATCGCGGGCAGCAAGGGCGGCTTAAAGTTCACCTACGACCCGCCACGGCCCTTCGGCCCCCCGTTCCCGACACCGAGTTTGATGTTCTTTACGACCAAGAACGGGCAGGATGTCGACATCAATATGAACTGCGGCGCGAACGCGTTTATTGAGCAGGGCGAGGAACCTGAGACGGCTTTTTGCAACAACAACATGGTGCATTGGTACGGGGCTTTGACAAAACAGATTGATTTCCGGTATCCTACGCATAAGATCGCGCTGGCCACCGCAAGGCTCAGCGAGGGGATCGCGCTTTCGAGCGAGCTGAACCGGGAAATCTGCGACGATGAGATCGACGAGTTGAGCAAACCTACGGCGATCCGCAAGCAAGTCACCGACTGGGGTACGTTTGAATACGATTTCTAATAAATAACGGATAACAGGAGGAAAGTTTTATGGCAAAAAAGTACAAGGTTGCGGTAATCGGAAATGGGATGATCGCGAACGCGGCGCACATCCCGGCGTGGCTCGACATCGCGGACACGGTTGAGATCGTCGCCGTGGCGGACGACCGCGACAACATCGCGCAGGAGACGGCGCAGCGGTATGGAATCCCGAAGTTTTACAAGGATTATCAGGACCTGCTGGCAAAAGAGAAGCCGGATATCGTCTCGGTCTGCACGCCGAACGTCTATCACAAGGCGGCGACGATCGCATCCCTCGAGGCCGGCGCGCATGTTCTGTGCGAAAAGCCTTTGAGCGTCAGCGAGGCCGACGCGGTCGAGATGTACGCCGCGGCGGAGAAAGCCGGAAAGCTCCTGTACGCGAATCAGACGATGCGCTTCGGGGATTCGATCATTGCCGCGAAGGCCTTTTATGACGCCGGTTACGTCGGGACGCCGTATTATATTGAGGCGAGCGCGGTGCGCCGCCGCGGCATCCCCAAGTGGGGCTTCTTCCACATGAAGGAGCATAACGCGTGGGGCCCGGGCTTCGACATCGGCGTTCATGTCCTCGACGCGATGCTGTGGATCGTCGGCGCGCCGAAGGTCCAGTCCGTCAGCGGCAAGGCCTACACGGAATTTGGCAATAAGGACGAGGGGCTCAAGGAGTCGCTGGCAGAGAGCGGCGCGCCGATCGGTGTGTTCACGCCGAGAACGTACAGCTACAAAGAGTTCAGCGTCGAAGATTTTATGACGGGCTTCGTTCGGCTGGAGGGCGGCCTGACGCTTGTCCTCAAGGCGAGCTGGGCGATTAACGCGCCGGAGGGCGCAAGCTCCACCTTCATTTCCGGGACAAAAGGCGGCCTGAACCTGTTCCCCGAATTGGAGTTGATCTCGAACATGGCGGGCTATCAGACAAACGCGAAGGCCAAGGTGCCGGTTACGAAAAACGTCCCGTTCTCGGGCCATTTCGGATCGACGAAGCAGCTGATCGCGACAATCGAAGGCCGCGAGGAGATGCTCGTAAAAAAAGACGAGGTGCTAAACGTGCTTCGGATTTTAGACGCCCTGTACGCCTCGAGCGAAACAGAGCGGGAAGTCGTGATCAAAAAGTAAAAAGCAACCAATTGAACGGTCCCTCTCCGCTCCGCCCACTATTGGCGGAGCGGAGCGGGACCGTTAGCGTGAAACAGTCCGTTTCACGCTTCGATGGGGCACCCTATGGTTCCCCTCGATGCTCCCCTCCTTCACTGCGGGAGAGGGGAATCCCCTCTCCACACCCCAACCTCTGTTTCGTCGCTATTTGTGACGGGGCTGAGCGACGAAATGGAGGTTTTTATCTCTGACTAGGTCTACATCGGCGCACAGCCGACACCGGAAACGTTACGATGAATACCGTTTCCCCGCCTTCTTCGCTGTCGGCAGTTATTTTTCCACCCAGCTTGTCTACGCAGGATTTCGCGATGGAGAGACCCAGACCATGACCGTCGCGTTGTTCCTCGCGCGCGGAATCCGCACGGTAAAAGCTTTCAAAAACGCTCGGTAAATCTTGCTTGGGAATGCCCCGACCGCTGTTGCGCACGGTAAGAGTAACGTGACGCCCCGTTTTCTCCAACGTCACTGCGGCGCGTCCTTTTTTCTCCGTATACTTCAACGAGTTTTCAAGCAGAATTAAGAAAATTTGTTCAAACAGAGCCCGACTGCCAAACACGACAATGTCGGGCTCGACAGCCAAAGTCAGCCTCACTTCCTTTTCAGCGGCCAGCGGTTTCATAATAGCGGCTGACCGGGCGACCGTCTCGCTCGCGTCAAAGGACGAGAATGGTATCTGCCCGTGCTTATCCTCCGCGCGGGCAAGCGCCAGCAAATCGTTAACCAAGCTGGTCATAAGGTCTACGCCGGCTTTCATGTATTCCATCCATTCTTTCTGGCTTTGGATGGTTTCGTTCGGATTGGCCATCAACGCATTATAGTTGGCCGTGATTATGGAGAGCGGCGTCTTTAACTGATGCGACGCGTCCGATACAAAGCGCCGCTGCTTTTCCCACATTTTCGAGATAGGACGGACTGCCAGCCCGGAAAAAAAGAAACTGATAAGAAAAATCAGCGCCAGCAGAGCGCCGCCCACCGCCAGAAGCATAATAAGCAGCGCGTGCAGGGCTTGGCGCGAAGCGGTTACGTCAATTAGCGTGATTTGCACCGCTTCTGCGTCGTCCCGGATCCCCGGCGGAAGCCACACGGCGGGCAGCGTATTATATTGCCATATTCGCCCGCTTAACAGCGGACCGCTCCTTTGCAGCGCAACGTCGCCGCCGTCTCGGCGTTCAAGCGCTTCCCGTGTGATGAGGGCTCGATCTTCCGCGCTCACGTTTAAGGCGGGCGGCGCTTGAAAATACAAAACACCCCCGTTCTTGTCAACGAGTAGCGCGATGGTGGGGATATAAAGCTCTCCGTCGGGAGGATTTCCGTCATCGTTCACTATGGGAATCTTGCTTTCATCATCGCCCTCGTTCATCGGTTGCGTGTTAAAGCGCACTGCCGTAACGAAAAGCGTTTGCAAATCGTCGTCATGCGCGCGTTGGCTTGTGATTGCGTAGATTGCGCTCAAACCCGCAAAAACCACAAGTGCCGTGATGGCCATGTTAAATAATAAAAGTTTGAATCGAAACTTTTTTATCATATTCAGTCAGCCTCCCCCTCAACCAGCGCATATCCAACGCCCCGCACTGTTTGGATAGAGTTGTCCGACCCAATGGCCGACAGTTTTTTACGAAGCAGCGATATATGTGACTCCACGTTATTGTCATTCGCGTTAGTGTCAAACCCCCATACTTTCTTGATGATCGTACTTTTGGAGAGAATACAGTTTTTGTTCCGCATCAATAACTCCAGAATCTGCGCTTCTTTCAGTTTAAGCCGTTCTTCCACCGCGCCTCTGCGCAAAATGAGCTTGTGCGGTGAAAGCTCAATGTCGCGGGCGGAGAGCCATCCGCCCTGCCGCATGTCGGAAGGCCGCCGCCCCAGCGCGCGCAGCCGGGCTAACAGTTCATCGGTATGGAAGGGTTTGGGCAGATAGTCGTCCGCTCCGCTGTCGAGCCCCGCCACCTTGTCTGATAATTCGTCCTTCGCGGTAAGCAGGATCACCGGCGTCTCAGAGCCCTCCCGCCGCAGTTGGCGCAGAACGGACAGCCCGTCCAATTTTGGGAGCATAACATCCAGGAGAATGAAATCGTAGATGCCCGCGCGGGCGCAGTCAAGCCCGTAGACGCCATCGTGAGCCAAATCAACAGCGTAGTTGTTTTTGCGCAGCACCTCGGCTATCGCCCGCGCTATATATACTTCGTCCTCAATCATCAAGACGCGCATAATACCCCTTTATCCTTTTTTGTATAATCTTACCAACTGCGTCTCGATTTAGCAAGGTACAAACCCCCTGATAAAAAATTCTCCATATTTCAGTTTCGGCAAAGGTTGGAGGGGTAATATAATATGGATAAGGGAGATCATTATCTCATGT
>JAITSR010000337.1 GCA_031287655.1 Clostridiales bacterium | reverse complement strand
TTGCAGATTTGATTTGTCATCATGAGCAGCACGCAGTTGATGCCGCCCTTGAACAGCCCGACAGCCGTGCTGAGCCCAAAGTTGGCGGTGCGCTGGAACGTAATGCGGTAGACGTAGGTGTCCACAATATCCGCGACCTGATAGACCGTCGGGTTGTAGATATTAAAAATCTGCTCAAAGCCCGCGTCCATGATGTAGCCGACGCGCAGGATCAGCGTTACGACGACGATCATCGAGATCCCCGGCCATGTGATGTGGAGGATCCTGTGCCAACGGTTCGCGCCGTCGATCGTCGCCGCCTCGTAAAGCGCGGGATCAATCGCGGTGATCGCGGCAAGGTACAGAATACAGCTCCACCCGGCTTCCTTCCACGTCAGGGACAGCACGAGAAGCTGCCGAAAGCCGCTCTTGTCGGTCAGAAACGAAATCCGGGAAAAACCGAGCGCGCTGATCAGGTTGTTGATCGCGCCGGACTGCGCGAGCATGTTCAGGATCATGCCGGACACGATCACCCATGACAAAAAGTGCGGGAACGTGTAGAGCGTCTGAACAACGCGCTTAAAGGAACGCAGCCGGATCTCATTTAAGAGGATCGCAAGCGCGATCGGGATCGGAAAGAAGATGAACATCTGCATGAACGCGATAATCAGCGTATTTGCGACCGCCTGCCAAAAGTCGGCGTCAACAAAGAGCAGTCGAAAGTTCGCGAGCCCGACCCACGGGCTGCCCGTGATCCCCTTGTTCACAAGCAGCTTTTTGAACGCGAGCTGGACGCCGTAGATCGGGACATACTTAAAAACCGCAAAATAGGCGAGACCGGGCAGAAGCAGCAGATAGATGAGACGATTTTCCCATACGCGTCTCCAAAGCGGTTTCTTGCTTATTTTGCGGGATAAAAACGGAGCGCGCCGCCGCGCCGCCAAACTTTCCATCGGATACCACTCCCTTCGGGCGCAAAGCTTATTTATGAAAACCACACAATTAGTTTGTGTGATGTGCGCATAATTATATCATTCTCAATAGAACGCATGGCAGTAATAAACATAGAATTTGTTGTACAAATCACAGATGTTATAAAAGTGGGGGATATGAATAGCTGCAACGCCAAGCTATGGCGTTGCAGCGTGAACGCGGCGCGGACGCGCCGCGCGCCGGAGGGTTTTAGGGTTTTACGGCAGGAGCGCCTCGAGCGCGCGCGCTTCGGCTTCGGTCCGCGCCTCGACGACATACATCGCGCCCTCGGGTTTCAGGTTTTCCAACAGAAAGGGGAGCTCGGCGGGCGTCGCGGCCACCTGAAACGCCTTTCCGGCGGCTTGAATCCGCCGAAGAACGCCGATCCAGTGCGAAGCCGTCGGCTGCCCTGCCCCGTACACCCATTGGATACCATGCAGCGTCGGCAGTTCGAGCAGCCGGTCCAAGTGGCGCAGCGCGTCGGGACCGTCCAGATGAAAAATACTCGCGTCGAGGAAGTCCAACTCGGCGTTGAGCTCCTCGGCGACGAGGTCGTCGAACATGTCGGGGGAGATCATGCAGATAAAGTCGCAGCTTGTCACATACCAGCCGCCCGGATGCCAGATCCCCATCCAGTTGACCTTCCCTTCCTGATGGCGGCGCGTGATCGCCGCAAGCTCGCGATAAAGCTCGGTAAAGCCGGAAAACAAGTCCATCGCGCCGCGCCGAATAAAGTCGGGGCTCTCGAGCGTATCGATGCAGAGGTTTTCCGGACCGCGGAACGCGGCGAGACAGTCGAGCCCGGCGTGGATGTCCGTGACGCCGACAAGGTACGCGTCTTTTCCGTCCTCAGAGGCCGCAATTGTCATCTCGACGATTTTTTTGTAGTAGGGATGCTCCCGGTCAAGGCAAAACGGGACATACTCGTCCCACTCCGTGAGCGTGTGCTCCGACCAGCTCGTATCCTGCCCGAACACGAGCGGCACACCGTAGAGCGACGCGAACAGATCGGGCCCGAGATTCGGGTTCAGCACGGGCAGCGCGTCCGCGCCGTAGTAGGTGCGATCAAACGTGGCGCGGGCGGCCGCGAGCATGTACTCCGTGTCGAGCCATCGGTCACGGAGCGTCGCGTGCCGCGCGAGGATGGGGCTCCCGGCTGCGGTTTTCGGCCTCTCTTTGGGCGCGGTGACCCAGAGCAGGGGGCGCTGATGGTTTTCGAGCGCCCAATATTCGGCGTAGCGCCGTTTTACGACATCGAAATTCGGTTTATAGAACATTCCGAGCCCCCTTGGGGCGGTCACTGGCCGCCCTCACAATAGTAGTAGTAGATTACCACATGGCGTTACAGCGTAATGTGACGCGGAGCGTCAGCGTCCCGTGGGCGCGTATCGGGCAGGTGAGCGAACCGCCGCGGACGAGCGGGGCGGGCGCGCCGGGCAGGGGCGACTCGTGCGTGTCGGCGACGACGGCGGACAGGATTTTCGCGCCGTCCCATAGCGTGACCTCGGCTTCGCCGTCGTTCGGCTCCGGGCGGATTAAACGGAGCACCAAATCGCGCGGACGCTCAGACTGCGGGGCTTTTTCACGAGCGCTTGCCGCCTGCGGGGCTTGGTCACGAGCGCTTGCCGCCTGCGGGGCTTTTTCGCAATCCTCCGCGAGCTTGGCCGCCTGCAGGAACGCCCCCGTCACCGCGATCCCCGCCGTCTCGGGCGGGCGCGGCCCCCTGTGCGGCGGCGCGCTGATCGTGAGCGCCGGATGGCAGAACGTGTAGGCGCTTTCCAGCAGTGCCGCGCCGCGGCTCTCCGAAATGCCGACGCCGATACGGAAGCGATGCGTCCCGAACTCCGGATAGGGGTCGGGGTCGGTCGACGAGCGCAGACAGTCGAGGTTCATATTCACATAGCCGTACCGTTCGCTCTCCTCGCAGCGGAAACCGTACTTGGAATCCGAAACGAGCATCAGCGCCTTGCCCGGAGCGTAACGCGCCGCCGAGAAGCTCTGGCAGGGCATGTCAATCGCGGCGGGCGGGCGCTCGAGCAGGCCGCCGGGGATGTCCTGAATAAAACCGTCGCCCTCCAGGCGGGCGACAGGCAGCGAAAAATTCAGCTGCGGCGTCCGCGCGCCCGGCTCGCCGACCTCGCGCCAGTCGACCTCGCAGTCAAAATCGAGCATCCGCGCGCCGGACGCGAGGCTGACCGTGTATGACACCTTGGACGCGCGTCCGTGCGCGGTGATCGAGATCGCGTTTACGAGCTCCCCGGTCAGCGCGCGCCTCATTGTGACGTCGGCGGAGAGGTCCGTGACCGCGCGGCAGCGGCCGACCGTCCACGCCGTGCCCGCCGTTCCGGTCGCGGGCTGCTCGTCGATGATGCGAAACGTCGCGGCGCTCCCCGCGATCAGCTCCGCCCCCGTCTCCTTGTCGACCAGCGAAAGAAGCGCGCCGGAATCGGGGCAGAACTCCGCCCGCAGATATTCGTTTTCGAGAATGTATTCATGCGGACGCTCGACGCGCGGGTCCATTGGGAAGCGCGGCAAAAGCTCGACCTCGTCGTCCTGCGTGCAGACGCAAACCGTCTCGCCCCCGGCAGGCAGCGCAACCATTACCAGAATGCGCACATACTCATGCTGCCAATAGTTTTTCGGCGTCGTATCCACGAGCTGAAAGCGCAGCGCGGCGCCGTTTGCCCCAAGGAGTTTTAAGCGGCGCAGTTCTCCCGGCCAGTCAAACATCGTGAGCTCGACGACCTCCTCGCGCGGCGTCGCGGACGGGTTGAACACATGGAACACGCGGGTAAGGCCGCGCCCGCGCTCCGTCTGCGCGAGACGGAAGGGCCGTCCCCTGCCTTGCGCGCCGGAGCCCGCGCCGCTGTGCGCCCCGGCGTCGAAGGGGGCCATGCCGGACATGCCGTAGCCGAGGCCGAAGCCGACGCCCCCGCCCTCGGAGGTCGAAGAATCGGGTTGGGAGGACCGGTCCTGCGGGGACTGAGCCTGCGCCCAGACCGAGGTGTCGGCGAGCGCGGCGAGCGCGCGGAGCGCTTTGGCCTTTTGCGTATCCGCCGCCGCGTATGCCTGCGTATAGAGCCCCATCGCGTATTCGCGCGTGTCGATCACACCCGAGCCCGGCAGAATGTCATGGAACTGGTTGAACATCACATGCCGCCACGCCTGCTCAAACTGCTCGTTCGGATACTGATACGCGGCGCGCTCCGTTGCCGCCGCCGGCGCCGCCGCCGCGGCCCCCGTTGACAGGTTCGCCGCCCCCGTCGTCGTCAGCGCGGCCCGCGCCGCGAACCGCTCGCCCTCGTCGAGCTTCGCTTCCGCGTAGCGATTGCCCTGCGTCACGCGCGCCTGACTCGTATAACAGCCGGTGAATACGGGGTTCAGCTCGCCCGCCACGACGGGCAGGGGGCGCGCCGCCCGCTCCATCGCCGCGTAAAACTCCTTGTATGTGCCAAAACGCATCTGCGGAAACACCGGCCAGCTTGCCATGTCGAGCAGCCGCTCGATGTCGCGCCGGGTCGGCCCGCCGCCGTGGTCGCCGACGCCAAAGACCCGCAGATGCGTGTCCACGCCGTACCGCTCGCAGAACGCCGGCGCGCCGAGCGCGAAGTCCGCCGTAATCGGCCCGAGATACCAATACGGCTCGCGGTAGCAGAGGATTTCCGCGCCGGACGGCGCGCGCCAGCGATAGAGCGCCTCGCCCTCGTCTCCGCGGCAGTGGTAATAATAGCGGACGCCGCCCTGCAAAAGCAGCTCCGGAGTCAGCGCCGCGTGCCCGAACGTGTCCGGCTCGTAGTCGAGCGTCAGGTCCCCGGCCGGGACACCGAGCAGCCGCGAAAGGTAGCGGCGCGTGTAGAGCAGATGCCGCGCGACGCTCTCGCCGGACGGCATGTTGCGGTCCGCCTCAACCCATGTGGACGCGGATACCTCCCAGCGCCCCTCGGCGACGCGCCGCCGGATCTCCTCGAGCATCTCCGGATCGAACCGCTCGACGATCTCGTACACCGAAGCCTGCGACTGCGAAAAGCGGAACTCCGGGTACTCCCGCATCAGGCCGAGCACGGTGCGGAAGGTGTCCAGCGTGATGGAAACGGTCTCGTCATAGCGCCACATCCAGTTCATGTCGATGTGCGCGTGCCCCGCGCAGAGCACCGTATACCGCTTCGCGACGTCGCGCATCGGCAGGAGGGCCGACTCCGCGGCCTCCGCGACGGCGCGCGAAATCACGCCTTCGTCCGCCGCCCCCGTCTCCAGAATCTCCGTCGCGGAGAGCAGGACACCCTCCCACTCGCCAACCGCCGAAGAAACAGCGGCAGGCCCAGCCGCCGGAACCGCTCCGGGGGCGCCCGCCGATCCGACCGTGGCGGCCCCCGACCCGGACGCCGATCCGACCGCGGCGGCCCCCGGCCCGGACGCCGACCTGTTCGCGGCGACCCGCGCGACCTCCCGCGCGTACCGCAGCTCCATCAGCACACGCTCGCCGTCCCTGCCCGCCGGGACCTTCGCGAGCGCCTCAATCCTCGCCTGTAGATTCATACTGATCACTATTCCTTCCACTCTTTTTTACTCAAATATCCTGTCCTTGTCAAAGCCCACATAGTTCCGGCCTTTTTGTACCATCGTCATCGGCGGCAGCGGCGGCTTCAAAAAATCCGGCGTCGGCGCGAGGCTGTATGTGCCGTCCAAAAGCTGATGGCACAGTTCGATCGCGTTCGGCAGGCAGTCGTCCGCGAGAGGCGCGCCGAGCGGACGAAAATCGTGGTGCCCGTTGAAGATTCCGTCATATTGGCCGCGAGCGTCCCGCATCCATTCAAGGCCCTTCACGGCCCGCTCAATGCTCGTCGAACCGGGCGCGCCGAACAGCAGATTATAGTTGAGCGCGTCGCCGCAGAACAGCGTGCGCGAAGCCTCGTCGAGCAGTACGAGCTCGCCCTCCGTATGCCCCGGACACTCCATCGCGACGACGACGCGCCCGCCGCCAAGGTCAAAGCGCTGCCCGTCCGAGACGTCGTGGATCACGGGCATCGGCTCGTCCGCGCCATACTCGCGAATGTCCGTCTCGGGGTCATATGGGTAAATCCCCTTTTGCCGCTCCGCGATCATGCGCGCGTATCCCCTGCGCTGCGCGACATCCCACGGCATTTGCGCGCCCGCGCTGTCCTTGGGGCTCATCCAGATTTCGCGGAACTGGCGGATGTTTCCGGTGTGGTCGCCGTGGTTGTGCGTGACGACGACGACAAGCGGCTTGTCCGTAATCCGGCCGACCGCGCCGCGCAGATCGCCGATCCCGATCCCGCAGTCAATCAGCATCGCCCGCTCGCCGCCGATCAGCAGAAAGGCGCTCGCGCACTCAAACTCGTCGATCTCCCATGTGTCTTTTTTGAATTGAACCATCGGATAAAGCTGCGTCAGCATGAAAAGGCCCCCTATCGCTTTTTTTGACAGTATACACCCGAAAGGCGTTAGTGTAAAATCATTGTTGGCAAGTTACACTGACTGGTTACAACAGGTTACAACAGGGCGGCTTTCATCAATTTTTCAAAAAAAACCCGTGTTGACTTCCCGCCGTTTTGGAGTATAATAATAGTGTACCGAGAGGTGCAAAAAGCGGTGTACCCTACCATGAGTGGGAGCAAAAAAAGCGGTGTACTCTACCATAAGTGAGAGCCGAAAAAGCGGTGTACCCTACCATAAGTGGGAGTTGAAAAAGCGGAGTGGCCGGGTTTTCCCGGCCACTTGTTTTTCGGGGAGTTACATATGAACCTGTCTTTTTATCGCGCCGACGCGGGCTATTGTGATTTTCTGCGCGAAACCGACCCCTGCGTTCCCTATACTCAGGACAAAAAGGACACGCGCCCGTTCGTGGGCGTTCTGCTGTCCGTCTGCGGAATAAACTATTTCGCGCCTTTGACTTCGCCAAAGAGCAAACATCTCGCGATGAAAAATCAGGTGGATTTTCTTAAAATCAACGACGGCGTATGGGGCGCTATCAACTTCAATAATATGATCCCCATTCATATGACCATTCCTTTCTGCGAAAGGCACAAAACGTCAT
>JAITSR010000333.1 GCA_031287655.1 Clostridiales bacterium | reverse complement strand
GATCTTACAGACGGCGGTTTTTTTGTCGGATTTCATCCTCGCAGAAAGGAACGGTCAAAAGAGTCATGAGTAAGTAATAATGCTATACAAATGTCAAAATTTTATACTTCTATTTATGCTAGTTGTATTTTATACTTATTGCATGATCAAAGTATAGAAAAGGAGATTGTTATGAAAAAGCGTATTTTAGCTGCTGTAGCGGCATGTTTGATGCTGGCTTTCAGCGCGTGCGGAGCCTCGAATACGACAGGCGCCGCTTTGACCACAACGGCGGGTACTACTGTCGCAGTTACGGATACCGCCGCAACGCAGGCGACATCCGGCAGTGATGAAGCGCCGAACCCATTCAAAAAGTACGATCCGCCGATTGAAATGCCGGTGGCTTTTAATACGTCGGCGGTGCAGTATTTCCCCGAGGGCGATGATTATGAGAATAACGTCTGGTCGCGCTATTTAAAGGAAAACGCGGGGATCATTATCAAGGTTCTTTGGACTGCCGATGGCAGTACGGACGCTTACCGGAATAAAATGAATGTCTCTTTGGCGTCAGGCGACCTGCCTACGGTTTTTGACGGCGACTATCAGTTCTTCCGCAACGCGGTTGACGCGGGTTACGCCGCCGACTTGACGGATGTCTGGGAGCAGTGGCGATCGCCGGCATTGATTAAGCAGTCTACGGGCTTTGATGTGCCGTTTGCGAGCGCTACGATAGACGGAAAACTGATGGCGATTCCACAATTAGCATATTTGGAGCAGCAAGGCCCGATTCTCTGGATTCGCGACGACTGGCTTACGGCTGTCGGCAAATCCGCGCCGGAAACATTGGACGACGTCATTGATATCGCGCGCGCATTCAAGGATCAGGACCCTGACGGCAATGGCGTAAATGACACGTTTGGCCTTGGTCTGCGCAAAGATATCTTCAACTTCGATTTTTTTAACGTCAACGGTATAATGTCGGCATATGGCGTACCTACAAGAAAGGATGAGCAGTTTTTCCGCGATGACTCCGGAAAAATCATTTACGCCGGCATTATGCCGGAGGCCAAAGAACCTCTAAAATTGCTGAACCAGCTTTATTCGGAAGGACTTATTGACCCCGAGTTCGGTGTCAAAGACGCTCCAAAAATTGAGGAAGATATCAATACCAATAAAGTGGGTATGGCGTATGGCGCGGAGTGGAATGGATGGTATCCTTACGCGAGTATTTACGCCGCTGATAAGGTTGTTTATAAAGCATACGCGCCTCCCGCCGCGCAGGATCGTAAGCTGTCGATCGGAACGCCGTTCCCGGTGCAGTGGTACAACCTCGTAAACAGCTCATACGAGTATCCGGAAGCTGTTATTGTAATGCGAAACTGGGCGAATGACTTACTAAATGAGGACGCCTCTGACGAAATCATTGAAAAATACAACGCGAAAGAACAATGGCGGTTTGTGCCATGGAAGTTCGCGGCTCCGTCAGAGATGCAGATGCTGCCGTATTTGGAGGACGCGTATGCGAATGACTATGACGAGAGTGTGGTTCCCAATTCATATCGGCGATATTTTAAGGAAGTTATGTCGTTTATAAACGATGGAGATCCGGCGGGGCAGGGGCGCTGGTCGCAGGTGGGGCCTGAAGGAAGCGTAGGGATTATCCTGCATGATTTAATGCCCGCCAATGTTTTTTCGGTCAGCCCGATTGTTGGCGAACGTCCCGAGAGTTACTTGAACCTCATGACTTCACTGAATAAAATCATCGAGCAGTCCTATACGGAAATTATTGTCGGCCCCACGTCGGATGTTGAATCCAAGTTTGATTCATTTGTCAGCAGCTGGCTGTCGGCGGGCGGACAGCAGGTTCTGGATGATCTGAACACAATGTACCCCGCGCAGTAGGGAGTTGGAGCGGATCCAACATCGCTTTTTACAAGTTGTGTTGGATCCGTCTTAAAATCAAATTCTGAAAGGTGAGACGATGATTACAGGTATTTATCACAATGCCATGAATGTTTTAGACATGGAGAAATCACTTCGATTTTATGTCGATGGGGTGGGCATGAAATTCTCCCATGAAATCAAAAAAGAAGACGGCTCCCCTTGGATTGTTTATCTTTCTATTGGAAACGCCGAATCTCTCGAACTGTTTTATGGCGGTGTAAAAGATCATGAAACGCCATATTCCGAAGAACAAATCGGCTATCATCACTGGTGTATCACCTGCACAGATTTGGCCAAGCTCCACGAACGTGTTTTGAAGACCGATACGCTCAACCCAAAGGATGAAGGCAAGCAGCCATCTATGTTAAAAAACGGCGGAAAGAACTTCTGGATCCATGACCCTGACGGCAACGCGCTGGAGATTGTACAGCCCAAGCCTGTGGAGGAATATGCGGGCCGTGACGAGCTTTTGGGGATCGGACACTGGGCCCTCGCGGTTCAAGACATACCGAAAGCTGTCTATTTCTATACGACAAAATTGGGTTTTCGGTGGGAGCGGACACTCAACAAAGACGGAGAACCTTGGATTGATTACCTTATCGTGCGGGAAGAACCGCGCCAAACGATTGAGCTGTTCCACAATGCGAGTAAATCCACGCCAAACGAATGGAACTCGGCAGGTTCACCGCATGTTTGTTTCTCCTGTGACAATGTGCAGGCGATGGTGGAGCTATTGCGCGAACGCGGAGTGCCGATTTACATTGAGCCGAAGATCGGCGCTGACGGAAAAGGACAGGCTTGGATCAGGGACCCGGAAGGTCACAGAATTGAATTGATGACGGCGTAGTAACTGCGAAGTTTGAGTTATATACACGCGTTTATAAAAAAGGGAGTTTATTATGAAAAAAATGACGGCGTTATTGATTGCCGCGGCGATGGTGATGGCATTGACCGCTTGCGGCGATTCCGGCGGATCCTCGGGTACATCCGGCAGTGAGCCCGCGAAAGAGACCGCACAAGCGGTCGCACAGGAATCGACCCAGGGAACGACTCAGGAATCGTCCGGGGGCGGAAACGTTCTTGACGAAAAAGGGCGTATTATTAAGTACGACCCGCCGATAGACATGTCCTGGGCCGTTGTTACGTCGGCCGTTCAGCAGTTTAAAAACGGCGACACTTACGAAAATAACATTTGGTCGCGCAAATACCTTGAGGACCACGGCATTAACCTGACCGTCTCCTTCACGGCGGACGGCACGAGCAACGCCTACAACGACAAACTCAACATGCAGCTTGCCTCCGGCGACTTGCCGGACATTATTCATTCCTATCAGTACGAGGCTTTCAAAAACGCCTACGACGCCGGCTATGTGGCTGATCTTACCGACGTTTTCGCGGAATACGCCAGCGACTATCTCCTGGAATGTCAGCGGAAATACCCCGGTTCCTTCGACTATGTGAGCTTTGACGGCCGTATGCACGGCATAAGCTTCTTCAACGACAACCGCGCCGGCGGGACGTTACTGTGGATTCGCGACGACTGGCTTGAGAATTTAGGTCTGAGCGCCCCGACGAACATGGACGAGCTTTACGAATTGGCGCGCGCGTTTACTTTTGACGACCCCGACGGCGACGGCGTCAACGACACTTACGGCTTGGGTCTCAACAAAGACTTAATTACGGATTACACGACGATTTACGGCCTTTTAAGCGGCTTTGGCGTTCCGGCCGACGGGGGGGACGGCGTGTATTACCGCGACGCGGACGGAGTCATGACGAACGCGTATTTACAGCCCGGGGTTAAGGGCGCCCTCGCCTTCCTCAACAAGCTTTACGTCGACGGTATCATCGACCCCGAATTTACGGTTAAAGACGCCAACGTGATGCAAGAGGACATCGCCTCTGGGAAAATTGGCATGGCTTTCTGCCGCCAATGGGGAACTTGGCTGCCGTGGAACCTCGTGCTCGAGGCGGACGGTGTTATTACCCACTCCTACCCGCTTCCCGTGGAGACGGGTTATGAAAGAAAAATCGGCATAGGCAACGACGCCGGTGGCGAAATTTTCTTCCTGAACTCGAAGTTTCAACATCCCGAGGCGTTCGTGCTGCTGTGCAACACGTTTTCAAGCGTCTATAATATGTATATGACGCCCGAAGTCAGTTCGATTTACGCCGACGACGAGCAGTACCGCTTCAGCCCCGTCGTGCTTACCGAACCTCAGGAGCCGCTGTGGCAGCCCGTTTTGGCCGAAGCGTTCAGAACCGGCGACTCCGCCGACCTTCCCGCGAGGCTTTTGAACCATTATACGAAAGTATCGGGCTTTGAGAGCGGCGAAATGCGTGACAGTGAGGCTTACGGCCTTTGGGGGCAGTACGCGCTGGGCGGTTCGGTCGACATATGCTTGAACACGTATGCAAAGAACGGGAATCTTGTTCAAAACATCATAGGCGCCTTGCAGCCCGATAGCCGGAGCGCCTACCGCAGCCTTCTTGAAGACCTTGTAAAGCAGTCGTTCACCGACGTAATCATCACCGGCGACCTTAGCAAGGTGGACGCGTTCTGGGCGAGCTGGAAAAGCATAGGCGGGCAGGAAATACTGGATGAACTGGACAAATTGTATCCCGCCAAGTAGGGAGGCTCTCATGCGGAAAAAGAGTGACCGGTTTTTACGCGAGCTGCCCCTGTATATTTTGGTCGCGCCCGCCGTTATATTGGTGGGGATATTCAGCTACGGCTCCATGGCCGGGATCGGCATCGCGTTTCAAGAATTCGTGCCGACGAACGGGCTTTTCGGCTCCCGGTGGTTAGGGCTTGATAATTTCCGCACGCTGTTTTCCCTGCCGTCCATATTCGGGGTTATTCGGAACACGATCTTTATATCGCTGCTGAAAATGCTTGGGGGCGTCGTCGTGCCCGTCGTGTTTGCGTTGCTTTTAAACGAGATCGGGAACAAATTTTTAAAGCGGACGCTGCAGACGATGGTGTATTTGCCGAATTTTATGTCGTGGGTCATTTTGGCGGGGATATTTGTGGACATTTTGTCCCCGTCCTCCGGCATAGTGGGCCGGTTCATATCG
>JAITSR010000314.1 GCA_031287655.1 Clostridiales bacterium | reverse complement strand
AGGCCGCGCTCGAAAAAGTCACGTCGCGCTATGAGCTTGCGGATATTTTTTCGGGCATGGAGAGGGATTACCGGCCCGACCTGCCCGTGCTGAACCGGGAGGCCGTGCGACTCTACGAGCGCTTGCTCGGGCTCGAAGGGGATACGTTCGGCATGAGCCTTGCGCAAAAGACGGCGGCGCTCGGGCTCGCGGACATCCTGCGCCCCGCATCTCCGGGCGCGCAGCTCACGCGCGAACGCGCGGCCGCGCTGCTCGCGCGGCTGTACGCGGGGCTCAACGGGCTCGGTGGCGAGTCGGTCGCCGCGTCAAAAAAGACGGCGGTCGGGGACGAGGCGGCGATCGACGGGGCCTTTCGCGAAGCCGTCGGCCTGTGTCTCGAAAAAGGCTTTCTAAAGCTCGCGGGCGGCAGGTTTGAGCCGGCGCGGGCCCTGACGCGCGGAGAGCTGATCGCGGCGCTCGCACAGATGTTGTAAGGGGGTGGGGTGTCCTTTTTCTCACGCGAGAAAAAGGACCAAAAAGAGCGCACTGAAAGGAGTTGTCATGACAGAGGGGATGAAGAATAGGGAATACGCACGGCGAACAGCGCGGCGCGCGAAGCGCGCGTTCTGCGTATTGCTTTGCGCCGCGCTTTACGCCGCGCCCGGCGCGGTGGGCGCGCCGACGGCGCTCTATGCCGCGAGCGCGCCGCCCCCGCCTGCGCTGACCGGGCTTTTGGCCGCGTCCGCCGACATCGTACTCGACAACGCGAAGGGGCAGTCGACGGTCCTTTTTGACCACGACCCGCCCGCCGCGGCCTCCCCGCCCGCTCCGGCGAACCCTGTCGACAACGACGCGGAGTACACGGCGCGCGTCGTAAAATATTATTTGAACGAATACGCGAAGGGCTACCGCGGACAAGCGCCGGCCCGCACGTTTGAGGACGCGCGCAGCCGCGACTTTACGCCCGCGAAAAAGTTTCAGGTGTCGGGTCTGCCGTCCGGCGCGCTGTTTGACACCTACGCGACAAATTACATGCGCTTTGAGGAATACCCCAAAATCGGCGCGGGGGGCAGGACGCCGGGCAGCACGCAGGAGTCCGCGGAGTCCAACCGGATTTTGTTCTATACGGGCACGCAGCTGGAGGCTTCACTGCTCTCCGCCGATCAGGTGCGGCTCGTCTGGGACGACGTCTGGTATAACGACCGGCGCATCTACGGCTATACGATCAACGTCTACACGTCAAGCGACACTTCCCCGGCCAACCTCCGGGACTCCATTCCGATCTCGCAGAACCAGATCGGCACGGGCAGGCCGGTCACGGTCAATCAGGGTACGGGAAAACTCGAATATGTCTACCGCGTGCCATATCCGGGGCGCGTTTACAGCTTTGAGGTCGTACCCGTCATGGACGACATTCCAGGGGTTGTCACACCCGCGAAGAACGCGGTCGTAACGGTCGCGTCGCGCATCTCTGTATCCGCGTCAAAGATCAACGAGGACCCGGTCGGCAACTTGATCACATGGGAAATAAAGTGGAGCAACGTGACCGCGGGCATGGGCAGCGACAGGCGCTACACGGCCGAGTACACGCTCTCAAAGACGGGCGGCGGCGTATCTTACGCGGTGCTGCAAAAGATCAACAACTACACCTCGACGATTCTTGTGACGCCGCGCGAGCCGGACGATCCCGCGAACGTCAACGCGACCTATGAGATCACGGCGCGCATTTTCGCGGACGGCGACGAGATGTACGTCGGCTCGGACAAGGTTACGATCTCGTCCGGCCCTTTTGTGCTGAGGGAGAGCGAGACGCCCGTGACGCCGCAGGCCCCTCAGCTGATTTTGGACGTCGCGCCGTCCGAGGCTTCCCCCGCGGCGGCGCAGCTCTGGTGGAACGTCCCAAAGCTTGTGACGGACCCCAAGACGGATGACCTCGACGTGCGCTATGAGATTTTCGTGCTGGACGACCCCAAGTTCATCGACACGCTGAGCGACCCCGCGACCGCGCAGGACATCGCGCCGGATCACACGGAGGACGGCCTCTCGCTCCCGCGCGGGCTCTCCAAGACCGGAAACGAGGTCGGCTATCCTTATACGATCGAAAATTTGCAGCCGAACGCGACATACTATCTCGCGGTCCGCGCGGTCAAATCGTTCATCGACATCTCGGATATGAGTGTGATTCTAAAATATTCCGAAATCGCCTATGTCGTCGTGACGACGCCGCCCCAAAAGCCGTTCGGCCGCCCGCCCGCCCCGACGACGCTCGAACTTGTAAAGGATTCCGTCGCGCCCGTGTCCGCGGCCTTTACGGTGCAATCGGTCTGGTATGAGCAGTTTGAGACGTCCGCGCCGCCCGGCGCGTGGGTCTACCGTCCGGGCTACGATCCGGGGGCTTCGGCCGCGCTGCCGGAAGACTACAGAAGGCTCGCGTATGAGGCCGGAGATCAAATCCTGCTCTATTACGCGGAGCTCCGGCCCGATATGGACCCGGACAAGCCGGAGGACTTGCCGTCCGGCACTTACAGCGCAACGACGCTCACGGTCGTCGACCCTAAGAACCCGGCCGTGCGCATCCCCGTCACGGGCCTTACGCCGAACACGGTCTATCTTTTTTGGGCAAGGGCGGCGCGCGCCGGGCAGGCGGTAAGCTACCCCTCAAAGACGATCCTTGTGACGACGCCCCCTCTGCCGAACACGGACGCCGAGACGCCGACCGTCCCGGATTTTGACTTCACGTTCATCGGCGACACCTATGTCGACCTCGTATGGGAGAAAAAGCCGGACTACCGCTACAGCGTCCAGTTTTCGACGGCGGACGTCTTTACCGGCGCGAACGTGGTGACGCGTCTGACCTCGACGCGGGAGATTTTGGAGAGCGGCGTCGACTTTTACCGCGTGACGGGGCTTTTGCCGGACACGCTCTACTATTTTCGTATCCGCGCGGAGGTGACATCTCCGCTGACGGGCGAGCTCAAGGTCTCGGCGTGGAGCGACTCGAAGCCCGCGCGCACAAAGCCGCCGCTGCCGCCCGCGACGCCCTCCGGCTTCGGCGTAAAAGCCGTGCGGGATGCGATCACAAAAAACAGCATCCTCTATGACTGGCTGCAGGTCCCGGGCATAGAGTACATTTTGGAATACGGGCAGAACGCGGCGATTGTGAGCATAAGCGCGGGTACGCCGCCCGCGGGCTCGGGTGCGCCGCTCGCGAACACGGGCACGACACTTTCCGGCTCGGCGCAGCTCAACGCGGGGGCTGTGACGGAGTACGACCTGACGGGGCTCCTGTCGAACCATCGCTATTACGCCCGGCTGTACGCGCGCGATCCGGTCACGGGGCTCGTCTCGGCGCCGACCTATGTCGTCGGCGTACGCACGCTGCGGAGCGACGACGACTACGACTCCAACGCCGACACGTCGATGCCGCTCACGGGCGATTTTGTGAAAAAGGACGATTACGCAAAAGACGGCGTCTGGCATGTGACGATCCTCGGCACGGACGCCGACCGCTTTGCCGAGCGCGTGACGACGGACACGATGCTGGACTATGTGATCGACCTCTCGCAGCCGCCGCGCTACACGCAGACGGTCAACCTTTTGGCGGAGGCGAAGGTGTTTGAAAGCCTCGACGCGATGCGAGAAAACCTCGAGTTAAAGCTCACGGACAAAAGCCTTGTGATCAGGCCGCACACGCTTGCGCCGGGGCTTGGCGGGAGCGCGGCAAAAAGGCTCGCCGCGCCGCGCTATGAACTGTTGATCGGGCTTTCGGGCGGCGCGTTATACCAAAAGCCCGGCGGGCTGACATTAAAGACGACGCCGACGGGTTTTGACGTGAACGTGCGGGACGGCGGGATAAGCTACCCGATTGAACACTTTTTAAAGGGCGTGCGCGTCGTCGTGCCGTTCACGGGCGCGGCGTGGTATCAGTCCGGCGTTACGGGCGGCGGTTTTGTCGGGCCGGACGGAAAGTTTAATCCGCTCGCGTCCGCCGTGAGCTTTGACCCGGACACAAGGCGCGGGCGGCTCGTTTTTGATAGCACGGAGGCCGGGAGCTTTTTTGCGGCGGACCTTATGGCGCGCGGACTTTTTTCAGATGTCAGCGGAAAGTACGCGGAGTATGTGAATCGGCTCTTTGCGCTCGGGTACAGTGACACGGCGGCCGGCGCGGCATTCAGGCCGAACGACGCGGCGAGGCCGGAGGAGGCCATAGGGCTGCTCTATCGGGCGATGGGTTATGAGACGGGCGGAAGCGGAGGCGTAAACGAAGGCGAAAAGCTCGTCGCGGGCGCGGTGAAGGCCGGTTTCTTAGGGAGCGCGGAGCAGACCGACATAAAAATCGAGGAGGCGCTCGCGCTCGCCGCGCGCGTCTACGCCGTGCGCGCGGGCGTGCGCATCCCGACGGCGCCGGTCGAGGGCGCCGCCGACGCCCTTGGCCTCGGCGCGCGGGCATGGGCGCCGGGCCTTGGCAATCTGCCGGAACCTGTCCGGAGCTC
>JAITSR010000297.1 GCA_031287655.1 Clostridiales bacterium | reverse complement strand
GTCCGCTCGTAAGGCATCGGAAGCACTTGGCATTCTGTGAGGAGTGTGTTACGATAAGGCAAAGAGGTGAGAAAATGGATACTTGCGGCAGGCTCAGCGAGGCGATCCGCTCGGGCGCGTTCGACCGGACGTTCGCGGCGCTCTATCCCGCGCAGGATGCGGCGGCTTGCGGGAAGCGCTATTTGGATTTGATCGAAGGTTTTGTCAATGAATATGGCGGCGGCGAGCGGCGGGCCGCGCTGATTTCCGCGCCGGGGCGCACCGAGGTCTGCGGGAACCATACGGACCATCAGCACGGCAATGTGCTTGCGGCGGCCGTCGACCTTGACACGCTCTGCGTCGCCGCCGAAAACGGCACACGTTTGATCCGCGTCCGCTCCGTCGGCTACCCCGACGTGATCGTCGTCAGTCTCGACGAGCTCGGCGCGCGCGCGGAGGAACGCGGTGTGTCGTCCGCGCTTGTCCGCGGCGTGGCCGCGTGGTTCACGGAGCATGGCGCGGCGCTCGGCGGTTTTGACGCGCTCACAACGTCAAACGTGCTCGGCGGCTCGGGGCTTTCCTCGTCCGCGGCGTTTGAGGTCGCGATCGGCACAATCCTGAACACCTTGTTCGGCGCGGGGAAAAGCCCGCTCGAAGTCGCGATCGCGGGGCAGTTCGCGGAAAACAACTATTTTGGGAAGCCGTGCGGCCTGATGGATCAAACGGCGTCTTCGGTCGGCGGCTTTGTCCGCATAGACTTTGCCGACCCGCAGGACCCGGTCGTCGAGCCGATCGCGTTTGACCTCGCGGCGCACGGCCTAGGGCTGTGCGTTGTGAACACGAAGGGCAGCCACGCGGAGCTGACGGGTGAATACGCCGCGATCACGGACGAAATGCGCCGCGTCGCGGAGTTCTTCGGCAAGCAATATTTACGGGATGTGCCGGAGTCGGCTTTCTATGACAGGCTCGCCGACGTCCGCGCGGCTCTCTCCGGCGTCTGCGGCGTGGCGGAGATTGGGAAGGGGGCGGGTGCGCATACGTCGGCCACCGGCGCGGCTGCCGGTACGACCACCGGTACAGCTGCCGACACGGCCACCGACGCGGACTCCGGTATTGCCACTGGTGGCGATCGCGCCGTGCTCCGCGCGCTCCACTTTTTCCGCGAGAACAGCCTTGTGCTTGAAACCGCGTCCGCGCTGCGGGCGGGCGACCGGGAGCGATTCTTGGAGAATATCATACGCTCCGGCCTCTCGTCGTTCACATGCCTTCAAAATGTGTTTGCCGCCTCAAGGCCGGACGAGCAGGGACTCTCCCTCGCACTCGCGCTCAGCGAGTCGACGCTGCGCGGCAAGGGCGGCGCGTGGCGCGTCCACGGCGGCGGTTTTGCGGGTACGATTCAGGCGTTTGTGCCCGAGCCCATGCTCGCGGAGTACCGCCGGACGCTCGAGGCCGCGTTCGGGCAGGGCGCGTGTCTCGCGCTTTCGATTCGTCCCTTCGGCGGTACGGAGGTTCTGGCCGACACCCAAAAAATGGGGAAAAAGGAGGGGCTGCCCAATGGCGGAACTGCGCTATAATCCGATCAGCCGCGAGTGGGTGATGATCGCGTCTCACCGGCAGTCGCGCCCGCAGATGCCCAAAGACTGGTGCCCGTTCTGCCCCGGCAGCGGCAAGGTCCCGGACGAAGGTTTTTCCGTGCTGCGCTACGCAAATGACTTTCCGGCGCTTTCTCAGTCGCCGCCCGAACCGGACGACGTCGCTTCCGGCCCGTTGTTTGAGACGCGGCCCGCCTATGGCCGCTGCGACGTGCTGCTCTATTCCGACGAGCACACGGCGACACTCGCCGGGCTTTCAAACGAACACGTCCACAAGGTCGCAGGGCTGTGGCGCGAGTGTTATGAAAGCATGGCCGCCGACCCCGGCATCCGATATGTATTCCTGTTCGAGAACAGGGGCGAGGCCGTCGGCGTCACGATGCCGCATCCGCACGGGCAGGCGTATGGCTACAGCTTTATCCCAAAGAAAATCGAAGCGGAACTCCTTGGCGCGGCGTCATACAGCAGGGAGCACGGCGGGCAATGTCTCTACTGCGCGCTGCTCGGCGAGGAACGGCGCGACGGCAGACGGATCATCTTTGAAAACGAGTATTTTACGGTCTATGTGCCTTTTTTTTCGCCGATCACCTATGGCGCGTATGTGGCGGCTAGGCGGCATGTGCCGCATGTCGCCGCGATGACAGACGCGGAGCTCCGCGCGCTCGGTGAGACGATACGGGATTGCGCGGGCATGTACGACGCGCTGTTCGACATGCCGTTCCCCTATATGATGTGCATGTACAATGCTCCGACAGGCGGCGCGGATGGGGCCGCGGATGAGGTCGTCGGCGGCAGCGTCGGCGCCAATGTTGGCGATGCCCACCACTTTCACGTCAAGTTCTTTCCGCCGCTGCGCGGGGCCGACCGCCAGCAGTTTTTCGCGTCGTCGGAGACCGGCGCGGGCGCGTGGTGCAACCCGAACTGCCCGGAGGACAAGGCGGAGGAACTGCGCCGCGCCTACCGTAAATTCATCGCCAAATGAGCGGCGTCACGCGAGCGCCGCGCCCGGAGCACCGTTTGTATGCGGCAAGCGCCGCGATCCGGGGCGTTGTTTGCGGCGGCGTTTGTCGTGTCCGCCGCGTGTGTTGTGTCCGCCGTCGCCGCCGCCATTTATTTTTGCGCGATTTTTGGGATGACCGCGGATTCAATGTACTTTCCGAGATACCGCCACAAAAGGGTGATCACAATCGTCTGCACGGGGATCATGATCGTGGCGGATACGATTCGCGTCGCAAAATAGACGGTATACGTCTTTTGATAGATTGTGGAAATCCAATAGGTGTTTAGGAGCGCGTGGATCAGGATATTGACGCAGATCGACGCGAACAGCGCGCGAAGGACCATCGAATCCGCGTCTATGTGCGGAATACGCGGAATCCGCGCGAGCTGTTCCGCACTCCGCGTCCCACTCCGGCCGCCGCCCTGCCCGGTCTCGCGCGCGTCGCCGCGGCCGTCCGCTTTGCCTCTCAAACCGCGCAAAAACAGCCCATACAGAAAACCCGAGAGAAACGCGCTCAAAGTGAGCCCCGGGTGAAACGCCCCTTGGCTCGGGACGAGCAGGAAACCGAGCACGTCCGAGGCCACGCAGAGCACGCCGTTCCACATCGGGCCGAAGATTGCCCCGGCCAGCGCGATCGGCACAAATGAAAAACTGACCCGCAAAAATACAACGTCAACCGCAAGCGCCCGGCCCAACACAATATCAAGCGCGACAAAGAGGCCTCCCAAGACAAACGCGTAACTTTTTCTCATTCAGTAACCCATTCCCTTTTTTTGGCGTAAAAAAATTATACACGCTCGCGCGCCAAATTTCAAACCAATGACACAATTTCGCAGTCCGCTCGCTCGTAGTTGTCGCTCGCTCCCCGTTCCCCGCTCCTCACTCGCCGCCTTTCTTTTTTGCATGTGTGCGCGTTTTGTATTATACTGAAAAAACGAAGAATGACTTCAAAAAACACAGAAAACTTCGGAGGTCTTACAATGTTGACATTACGGCCCGCTGAAAAGCCGACCTTTTACTTCATCGGCGTTACGACCGGAAGCTCGTCGATCATGAAGGTCTTTCCAAAATGGGCGAAGGCGCTCGGGATCGACGCGGAGATACGGGGGATCGACTTGCCGCCCCACGCGCCGGACGCCGAATACCGCGCGGCGGCGGAGTTTTTGAAGAACGACCCGCTTTCGCTCGGCGCGCTCGTGACCACGCACAAGCTCGACCTGTTCCGGGCCTGCCGCGATCTGTTCGACTATGTGGACCCTTATGCCGAACGGCTGCAAGAGGTCTCGTCGCTTTCCAAATCGAAACCGGGCGGCGCTTTTTGCGCCCACGCAAAGGACCCGATCTCGAGCGGCCTCGCGCTGGAGGCTTTTGTGCCCCCGCAATTCTGGGCGGAGCACGGCGGGGAGGCGCTGTTGATCGGGGCGGGCGGCAGCGCGCTTGCGATGTCGCTCTACTTCGCGCAGGAAAAATTCGGGGCGAACGCGCCGCGCCGGATCACGATCGCGAACCGTAGCGCGCAGCGCTTGGAATCGGCGCAAAAAGCCTTGGCCGGCCTCGCATCCGGGCGGATAGAGTTTCGGTTTATTCACGGTCCCGCAGCCGCCGACAACGACCGCCTGATCGCCGCGCTCCCGCCCTATTCCCTCGTCGTCAACGCGACCGGGCTCGGCAAGGACGCGCCGGGCTCCCCGACGACGGACGCCGTCGAATACCCGTCCGATTCCCTCGTGTGGGAGATCAACTACCGCGGCGACCTGATTTTCATGGATCAGGCGCTCGCCCAAAAGGACCGGAAGCGCCTGCATGTGGAGGACGGCTGGACGTATTTCATACACGGCTGGACGCAGGTGATCGCGGAGGTATTCCACATCGGCATTGACGCGGACATGATCGGCGCGCTGAGTCGCATTGCGGAAAAAACGTAATAGAAATAACACTCTATAGAAATTTGGGCGGCGCGGGAGGTGGATATGGCGGAGGCAGGGTCGAGGGAGACGCGGACGGGGGCGCGCGGCGGCGCTTACCTGATCGGCGTCGATTTGGGGACGCAGGGGACAAAAACCGCGCTCTACACCGTGGATGGCGTGCTCTGCGCGGAGGCCTTTTTAGACTCCTCGCTCGTGACGCCGACCCCGGGGCAGGCGGAGGAGGATGCAGATACGCGATACGCGGCGGCGCTCCGCACGATCCGGGAGGTCGTCGAGCGCAGCGGCGTAGCTCCGCAGGACGTTCAAGCAATTGGGCTCGACGGCCAGATGGCCGGGATTATGGGCATCGACGAGGCTTATAACGCCGTCACACCCTATGACAGCTGGCTCGACACGCGCTGCGAAAAATACATGGACCGGCTGCGCGGCGGGGGCGGCAGCGGCGGAAGTGGAAGCGAGAGCAGCGAGAGCAGCGGCAGCGGCAGTGGCGAGCGGGCCTTTATCCGGCTCACCGGATGCCCTGTCACATACGCGCACGGCCCCAAGGTGCTCTGGTGGAAGCACGAGCGGCCGGAGGCCTACGCGCGCATTGCAAAGTTTGTGACGATGAGCGCCTATATCGCGGGGAAGCTGACCGGCCTTGCGGCGCGCGACGCCTACATCGACTACACGCAGCTGCATTTCGCGGGCTTCGGCGACATTCTCGCGCTAAAATGGTCGGACGCGGCGCTCTCCGAATATGGCGTCGACGCGTCGAAGCTGCCGCGGATCGTCCCGCCGTGGGAGGTCGTCGGGAGACTCAAGGCGGATCAGGCCGGGCTCTGCGGCCTTGCGGAGGGGATCCCCGTCGTCGCGGGCTGCGGCGACCAACCCGCGACGTCTCTGGGCGCGGGCGTACACGAAGTCGGCGACGCGTTTGACGTGTCGGGCACGGCTTCGCTGTTTGCCTGCTGCACGGACGAATACCTGCCGGACGTCCGGCGCAAGACGCTGATCTTTTCACGCGCGCTCGTGCCGGGGCGCTGGCTTCCGTTGGCCTATATCAACGGCGGCGGGCTCTCGATGCGCTGGTTCAAGGAGCTGTGCTGCGAAGGCGGCGGTGCGGCGGATTACGCCGCGCTCGAGCGCGAGGCCGAGGTGCTGGGACCGGGGAGCGGCGACCTGATGTTCGTCCCGCATTTCCAAGGACGCGTCTGCCCGAATGACCCCAACGTCCGGGGCAGCTTTGCGGGGCTCAACTGGGTACACAGGCGCGGGCATATGTTTCGCGCCGTCATGGAGTCCATCGGCTATGAGTACAGCCTCTACGCCGACATTCTGCGCGGTCTGAACCAAAAACTTCCGATCGACAGGGTTGTCGTGATCGGCGGCGGCGCGAAAAGCCGCGTGTTCGGAAAGATCAAGGCGGACATTTTGGGGCTCCCCTATTACCCGCCCGCGCGCCAAGACGCGCCGACGCTCGGCTGCGTGCTGAACGCGGGTTATGGCGTCGGGATTTACCGCGACATCGCGGATGCGGCGCGGCGACGGATTCGGTTCTCAGACCCGATCCTGCCCGATCCCGAGGCGACGCGCGCGTATGAAAAATACCGGCGGCTCTACCCCGAGCTCCTGTCCTCGCTCGGCGGTCTCTATCGGCAGCTGCTTACAAAGGCGAATTAGGAATTGCGAACTGTGAATTGTGAATTGTAAAAGAGGGTTTATATGCAGCACGAAAAGAGTATTAAAAATGAGATCGGGATTTGTGTGATCGGCGCGGGCAGGGCGGGGATGATCCACGCGGCGAATTTTGCGAAAAACGTCCCCGGCGCGCGGCTCGCCGCGATCGCGGACCCTAACCCGAACGCGCTGGAGGCCGCGCGCGAACAGCTCGGCGCGCCGGGCTGCGCCGCCTACCGGAGTCATCTGGACGCGCTCGCCGACGGCGGAGTCGACGCGTATGTCGTCGTCGCGCCGACCAAATTCCACAGGGAGATCGTCGTCGCGCTCGCGGGCGCGGGCAAGCATGTGCTCTGCGAAAAGCCGATGGCGATGACGCCCGGCGAGTGCGACGAGATGACCGCCGCGGCCGAAAAAGCCGGGGTCGTCCTGCAAATCGGTTTTATGCGCCGTTTTGACGCGGGTTTTGCGCGCGCGAAGGAGATCGTCGCATCCGGCGAGATCGGGGACGTTGTGATGATCCGCTCGAACACGCGCGGGCCGAGCGAGCCGCAGCCGTGGATGTACGACATCAAAGCCTCAAACGGCCCGCTCGCCGAGGTGAACAGCCACGATATCGACACCTTGCGCTGGTTTGCGGAGAGCGAGTTTGAAACGGTCTATGCGCTCGGCGGGAATTTTCGGAGCCCCGCCGCAAAGCGTGACTATCCCGATTTTTATGACAACGTAGTCGTCGCGGCGGGCTTTGAAAACGGCGTGCAGGGCATGATGGACGGCGCGCAGGGCGTGGGCTACGCCTACGACGCGCGGGCGGAGGTGCTCGGCACAAAGGGCTGCGTGCTGATCGGCCGCACCGAGAGCGACGCCGTCGTCACCTATACCGCGGCGTCAAAGCGGGGCGTCTACCCGCTCGTGAGCAGCTGGCGGCAGCTCTTTCGGGAGGCGTATCTCGCGGAGGACACCGCCTTTGTGGAGGCGATCCGGCGCGGGCAGCCCCCAAAGGTCACGGGCCACGACGGAAAGATGGCCGTTAAGGTCGTCAACGCCGGGAACCTGTCGATCCGCGAAAAAAGGGTCGTCCGCCTCTCGGAGATTTCGGATTTGTAGGCGCCGCCTCCCCGGTCGTCCCCGGTCGTCCCCGGTCGTCCCCGGTCGTCCGTATCATTTATCTTAGTATGAAAGGGAAAGTGGGTTGTGATGGAAACAATGCTTGCCGCAAGGCTATATGGGAAAAATGACCTCCGGGTCGAAAAGGTCCCCGTGCCGGAAATCGGGCCGGGCGAAATCCTCTTGCGCGTCAAAGCCGCGGCGGTCTGCGGCACGGACCTGCGCATGCTGCAAAACGGCGCGGCGGGCGTCGACGAGTCGCATCCGCTGACCCTCGCGCACGAGTTCTCCGGGGTCGTCGAGCGCGTCGGCGCGGGTCCTGTGCGTTTTCGCGCGGGGCAGCGCGTCTGCGTCGCGCCGAACATCGGCTGCGGTGTCTGCGACCGCTGCGTGGCGGGTATGAGTCATCACTGCGCGGAGCTGCGCGCCCTTGGTGTCCACATGGACGGAGGCTTTGCGGAGTTTGTCAGGATTCCGGCGGACGCGGTCCGGCTCGGAAATGTCGTCGCGCTCGACGGCGCACCTGACGACACGCCCGGCAGCGCACTCGACGGCGCGTCTGTTGACACGCGCGGCGGCGCGCCCCGCGTCAGCTTTGAGGCCGCCGCCGCGAACGAGGCGTTCTCCTGCGTGTACAACGCGTTTTTGCGCTATCGCGTACACCCCGGCGAGACGGTCGTGATTATCGGCGCCGGCGCGATCGGGCTCATGCACGCGAAGCTCGCAAAGATGGCGGGCGCGGCAAAAATCATCCTCAACGACCTTTCCGCCGACCGGCTGCGCGAATGTGCGGCGATCGAG
>JAITSR010000251.1 GCA_031287655.1 Clostridiales bacterium | reverse complement strand
CGTGTCCCACCAAATTTGTTTAATAAGTAAATCAGCAACGATTTATATAGTATATCCACGCAGCTGCCGGCTGTCAAGCGGCTGTCAAGCGGCTTTTGTAATTTGTTCGATTTTTTAATTTACAAACCGCGTTCGACGGAATACAATAAGCGCGAGAGGTAAACATGAAACTTTTAGTATGTATCAAGCAGGTCCCCGGCGGCGGCAAGGCGGAAATCGATCCCGAGACCGGAGTCATTAAGCGTGACGCCTCCGACGCGAAAATGAACCCGTATGATCTGTACGCGATAGAAGCCGCGCTGCGTCTGAAAGAGCAGTATGGCGGCACGGTGCGCGTGCTTACGATGGGGCCCCCGCAGGCGGAAAACGTGATCCGCGAGGCGTTCAGCATGGGCGCGGACGAAGGCGCGCTTTTGACTGACAGGCGGTTTGCGGGCTCGGACGTGCTCGCGACCGGTATGGCGTTGGCGCAGGCGGTCAAAGCGCTCGGTCATTTTGACCTTTTGCTCTGCGGCAGGCAGACCACCGACGGCGATACGGCGCAGGTCGGCCCGGAGCTCGCCGAGCATTTGGGCATCCCATCGGCCGCCGGGATTCTTGAAATCCAGTCGGTCGGCGGCGGCCATGTCACGGTAAAAATGGACATGCCGACGACGGTGGAAACCGTCCGGATCACGCTCCCCGCTTTGCTTTGCGTCGAAAAGGACGTCTGCGTGCCGCGCCTGCCCTCCTATGTGAAAAAAAAGGCCACCGCCCAACGGGAAATCCGGGTCCTCACGTTGGACGACTTTGCCGAGCGCGACGAAGCGCTGTTCGGGCTTTTCGGTTCGCCCACGAATGTGCGCCGCATCTTCCCGCCCGAAAGCACCGACGGCCGCGAAATCTGGCAGGGGGACGCCGACGAGCTCGCGGAGCGGCTGCATACCGCGCTCGTCAACGGGAGGTTTGTGGAACGGACATGAAAAAACTCGTCATTCACAACGAAAAAATCACGGACGCAAAAAAATTCGCCGCGTTATGCCCTTTTGAGGCGTTGGAGATTGAAGGGAACGGGGCCGTCGCCGTCGGCGCGGGCTGCAAAATGTGCGGTATCTGCGTGAAAGCGTCGGAAAACGGCGAAGCGGAGATCATTGAGGCGCGGCGCGAAATTGACAAGTCGATGTGGAGCGGCGCGGCGGTGTACGCCGACGTGGAGGCGGACAGGCTGCATCCCGTGACCTTTGAGTTGATCGGCAAGGCGCGGGAACTGGCGGACAAGGTTTATGTGCTCCTGATCGGCAATGCCGGCTGCGCCGGGGAGCTGCTGCATTACGGCGCGGACGAGGTGTATGTTTACGGCGACCCGCGCTTGGATAATTTTCAAATCGAGCCGTATACCGCAGTGTTTGAGGATTTTATCGCCGCGGCGCGGCCCAGTGCCGTACTGGTGGGCGCGACTCAGGTGGGGCGGCAGCTTGCCCCGCGGGTGGCGGCCCGGCTCAGGACCGGACTGACCGCCGACTGCACGCGGCTTATGATGGAAAACGGCTCTGACCTGATTCAGATCCGCCCCGCCTTTGGCGGCGATATTATGGCGGAGATCGTGACGCCGGCGCATCGCCCGCAGATGGCGACCGTACGCTACAAGGTGATGAGCGCGCCGCAAAGGAACCCCGCGGCGTCCGGAAAAATCATCCGGCGCGATAGTAACGGCGCGATGCTCGCCTCGGGGATGGAGGTCCTGTCCGTCGAAAAAAAGGAGCGCGCAAAGACGATCGAACAGGCGGAGATTATCGTCGCGGCAGGCCGCGGGGTAAAGACGAAAGCGGATCTGGCGCTGATCACCGCGCTTGCGGAGCGGCTGGGCGGCGAGCTCGCGTGTACCCGTCCGCTCGCGGAGCGCGGCTGGGCGGACCCCCGGCGGCAAATCGGCCTGAGCGGGCGGACGGTGCGGCCCAAGCTGCTGATCGCCTGCGGCGTATCGGGCGCGGTCCAGTTTACGGCGGGCATGAACAACGCCGAAAAAATCATTGCGATCAACACCGACCGGGACGCGCCGATCTTCAAAACGGCCCATTACGGGATTGTGGGCGATCTGTATGAAATATTGCCGCGCCTTTTGCATAAAATGGCAAACGGCGGCGATGGTGAACACGTTGGCCGCTGTGAACACGTTATCCGCTGACTGAATAAATGGAGGAGATAATGGAATTGCCGGGCTATAAGACGTTTGACAAATCCGACTACGCGCATATTTTGAGTTTAATCCCGGACCCCGCCCGGCTGCTCTTTGGCGAGGGGATCAGCGAGGATTACAGCCATGACGAATTGGGCGGAACATTTGCCTTTCCCGATATTGTGGTTCGCGTGAAGGACGCCGGGGAGGTGTCCGATGTTTTGCGATATGCCAATGAGCGGCGCCTGCCCGTGACCATCCGGGGCGCGGGGACCGGCTTGGTGGGCGCGGCCGTGCCCGTTTGCGGCGGGATTCTGCTGGACACGACCCTGATGAACCGAATTTTGGAGCTGGACAGTGAAAACCTGACGGTCACGGCGGAGCCGGGCGTTTTGCTGATGGACTTGGCCCAATATGTTTCGGAACGCGGCTTTTTGTACCCTCCCGACCCCGGCGAGAAAACCGCGACAATCGGCGGCAACATCGCCACAAACGCGGGCGGGATGCGGGCTGTGAAGTATGGCGTCACGCGGGATTACGTCCGCGCGCTGGATGTCGTTCTGGCGGACGGGACGATGATGGAGCTCGGCGGAAAAGTCGTAAAAAACAGTTCCGGCTATGCGCTAAAGGACCTCATCGTCGGCTCGGAGGGGACGCTCGCGGTCATCACGAAGGCGACGCTCAGGCTCGTGCCGCTCCCGGCCAAAACGATCAGCCTTTTGGCCCCGTTCCCGACGCTGAGTCAGGCAATCGGCGCCGTGCCGTTGATCGTGCGTTCAAAAGCCGCGCCGACGGCGGTGGAATTTTTGCAGCGGGAGGTCATTTTGGACGCGGAAAACTATCTCGGGAGCGCGTTCCCCGACAAATCGTCGGACTCGTATCTGCTGCTACGGTTTGACGGCGAGACGGCGGAGGAGGTCGAGCGCGCGTATGGCGTCGCCGCGGAAATTTGTTTGGAGCAGGGCGCGGCCGATGCGCTGATTATGGATACCGAGGAGCGCAGCGAGGGCGTTTGGAAGGCGCGGGGCGCGTTCTTGGAGGCGATCAAGGCGTCCACCACCGACATGGACGAGGCGGACGTGGTCGTGCCCCGGAGCAAGGTCGGCGAGATGGTCGAGTTTACCCACCGGCTCCGCGAGGCGCAAAATATCCGGATCAAGAGCTTTGGCCACGCGGGCGACGGGAATCTGCACGCCTATGTGCTCAAGGACGAAATTGACGACGATGAATGGGGGCGGCGCATGAAGCTCGCGATGGACGCGATTTACCTGAAGGCCGCGCAGCTGGGCGGTCAGGTGTCCGGCGAACACGGCGTGGGATATGTAAAAAGACAGTATTTAAAAGAGTCGCTCCCGCCCGCGGCGCTCGCGCTCATGCGCGGCATCAAAGCGGTATTTGACCCGAAAAACATCCTGAACCCCGGCAAGGTGGCGGATTTGTAAAAGGGAGCGATGTTTATTGACATCCGCACCTGTTGAGTATATGATACATATATAGGAGGTGCAATAAAAATGCCTGTCACCACATTTAGCATCCGCATAGACAGTGATGTCAAGCGTGTTTTTGATCAATTTTGCGCCGCTGTCGGCATGAATACAACCACTGCGATCAATATGTTTGTTCGCTCGGTCGTCCGCGAACAGAGGCTGCCTTTTGACATCACCACCCGCCAAGCCCCGTTTTTCTCGGAGGCAAATCAGAAATTCTTGCGTGAATCCATAGCCCAGCTGGAGCGCGGAGAGGGAAATACATACCATGATGCCGGTGAAATTATCTCCGATCGCGCTTAATCTGTTGTAAAAAGGTCCTCCATTTTGATCTCTAATCCGGGAAATTCCGGGAACCGCAAGGGCATATGAAATTCCTCGCGATCCTCCCTTCTGGATTCCACAACCATTTTTCTGTATACCGAGTCCCCATACCCTTCCTCCGTGTTTACATAGAGGTCGATTGACTCGCTGTACGGGTCAATAATGATGTAGTATTGTACCCCAAGTTTTTCATACAGGTCCTTTTTTCTGCCCCTGTCCCGCCTCGCCGTGGACGGGGACAGAATCTCTATGACAATCGTCGGCACGCCGTGGACGCCGTCGTCCCCCACGCTGCCGTCGCACACGACCATGATGTCCGGCGACAGGTATGTTCCGCTGTTGATCCACAGGTCAAATTCATACAGAGCCTCACATTTTTTGCCCTTCCCAAAATAACCGTCGAATATCCGGTGGATTCTGTTTGAGATTCTTTGGTGTTTGAGGTTCGCCGAAGGCGACATATCATAAACGATGCCGTCGATCATTTCATCGCGCGCAAACTCTTCCAAGCTGTGTATTTCGCTCATTCCACTCAACCCCGTTCAAACATTTCGCTTCTTTACCCCGAATACACACCATTATGCAGTATTCTACTGGGCATAATCCCCGATTTTACCAATATGCTCCCCAATCGTGAAATAATGATCTTCCGAATACACAACCGGATTTATCTCTCGCAGGTCGATAAAATCGAGTTTTTGTATGTCGTCTTCATCTTCGGTAATTCTAACATAGAAAGCTTCATTTGCCTATCCCTTTGGCAAATTCAGAGGACAAACCAAAACCCAAAACGTAACAGGTCAGACATGGGAACAATTCCCCTCCACCGGAGGCAATGCCGAACGCCTTTGCGAACGCCCGTGTAAAACCCTCGTGGCTGTCGAACACATAATCAAGCGCGGCGTCCGGCGGAGGAAGGCGCGCCGCAGAAAGCGGATTTTATAATGCGGATTTTGCGTGTTTTACTTCAAAATAGGTATCATATTTTGTTGACAACTCCCGAATCCTCATGTACACTGATTGAATGGAGGTGATTCTGTGAAACGGCTCATGATGGAAAAGTTGATCGAGTGGAAGGACGACCCACAAAAAAAGCCGCTGCTTTTGCGCGGTGTGCGTCAATGCGGAAAAACCTATCTCATGCGCGAGTTCGGACGGCTCCACTACGATGACGTCGCATATTTCAGTTTTGAGAGTTCTCCCAAACTGGGCGAAACATTTGAGCGCGACTTAAATCCAATCAGGATCGTCAAAGAACTCGGCATCCTTAGGGATAAGAGCATATCGCCCCATACGACGCTGATCCTTTTTGATGAAATTCAACTCTGTGGCAAAGCGCTGACAGCGCTGAAATATTTTTGCGAGGAAGCGCCGGAATACCATATTCTTTGCGCCGGTTCCCTTTTGGGCGTGGCGCTCACGGAAAAGACGTCATTTCCCGTTGGCAAGGTTGAGTTTCTCACGCTTCACTCGCTGAGTTTTTATGAGTTTTTGCTCGCCGACGGCAAGGAACTGCTCCTTGATTATTTAAGCGCCGCCGGTCCCCACCATTCTGTTCCAGGACATTTTGCGGATGAATTGAAAGAAAAGCTGATGGATTACTATATTGTCGGCGGAATGCCGGAAGTGGTGAAAACGTGGTTTGAATCCGGTTATCAGCTTGAAAAAACAGAAGCCGTGCAGCAGCGCATCTTAGACAGCTATGAAGTGGATTTTGTAAAGCACGCGCCTCAAAGGGAGTTCCCGAAGCTGTCGGCCATTTGGCGGTCGATCCCGAATCAGCTCGCGAAGGAGAACAGCAAATTCATTTTCAGTCAAGTGAAGGACAGCTGGCGGGCGAAGGACCTTGAGGACGCGCTTGAATGGCTGATCCGCGCCGGCCTCGCGTATAAAGTGGAGCGGGTCGAAAAACCCTTTATCCCCCTTTCCGCCTATGCGGATCATTCCTACTTTAAGCTGTATTTGTGCGACGTGGGGCTGCTCAGGCGTATGTCCGGGCTCCCCGCCAGCGTGATTTACGGCGCTGACAGGGCGTATCGCGAGTATAAAGGCGCGCTGGCGGAAAATTATGTGCTGTGCGAGCTGGTAAATCTCTATCGGGACACGCCGTTTTATTGGAAGTCCCAAAATAAGGCGGAAGTGGATTTCATTGTTCAGAACGGCGCGGATATTATCCCGATCGAAGTGAAGGCGGAGCGCGCCGCGCACGCGCACTCCCTTGCGGAATACTGCAAAAAATTCTCACCGCGTTTGTCCTATGTCGCGTCGATGGAACAAAAGGCGGGGACAATCCCGCTGTATATGCTTTGGAAATTTAAGGACTTCTTATCGCCAAACAGTTCCTATGGCGAATGACCGCGCGGCGCGGCGACGCGTAAATGCGACGCGAAAATGCGCTTCCTTTTCGGCGCGGATTATGATAATATGGGGCTGAAATTCAATGGAGCGCCAGTGAAAATGTGGGGGTGTGCAGATGAAGATTACGGAAGTTAAAATTCTGCGGAGAGTGACCCGGTTTGAGCCGCGATACAAGAACGAGGACCGCTCGGTCGGGCCGCTGGACGTCTACGCGGACGACCAGTGGGACAGGGAGCGGGACGCGGGGCAGCACACACAGCAAACTTCGTCGCAGCAGCCTTCGCCGCCCCCCGCGCCGCGCCGCCTGTCTAAGCCCGACGCGCCGGGAACGCAGTCCGGCCTGTTTTTGTCGATCGCGACCGACGAGGGACTCACGGGTGAGTGCGGACCGATCTCCTATCGCAGCGAGCTGGTCGCGGTCGTCGACGGCCTCGCGGCGCGCCTGATCGGACAGAATCCGCTCAAGAACCGCCGCCTTTGGGACGTCATGAGCCGCTTTGACCGACACAGCAGGAGCGGCGTCATGCTGATGGCGATCAGCGCGCTCGACGTCGCGCTCTGGGACTTAAAGGGCAAAATTCTGGGTCAGCCCGTCTATCGGCTGCTCGGCGGCGGGCGCGACCGCGTCCGCCCCTATATCAGCACACTCGGTTTCTCAACGGAGACCTCCGCCGCGCGCAGGCTCGCGCTCGAGCTCAAAGCCAAGGGTATCCGCGCGCAAAAGTGGTTTTTCCGCTACGGACCGGGGGACGGCGCGGCGGGGATCGCGAAAAATCTGGAGCTCGCCTTCATGCTGCGCGATACGCTCGGCAAGGATTACGAGCTGATGTTCGACTGCTGGATGGGCTGGTCGGTGCGGTACGCGCAGCAGGTTTTGCGCGAGCTTGAGCCGGTGCGCCCGATGTGGGTCGAGGAGGTTCTGCGCCCGCACATGGAGGACGGCTACCGCACGCTGCGTCAATGCACGAACGTCCCGCTGTCGGCCGGCGAGCATCTCTACACGCGCATGGAGGTAAACAGTTATTTGCGCGACAACGTTTTTCAGGTCATTCAGTCCGACCCGGTCTGGTGCGGCGGAATCACGGAGTCGCTCCGGATCGCCGACCTGTGCGAGATGTACGGCGTCACCTTTATCCCGCATGGACACACGCTGATGCCCGCCCTGCACGTCGTCGCGTCGATGCCGCCGGATATATGCCCCTACACCGAATACCTGCTGAACTTCATGGACCGAAAAAACGCGTTCTTCCGGCACGACCGCCTCACGAACGACGGCTGGCTCATGTTGAACGGCACGCCGGGCCTCGGCGAGGAGATTGACGGGGACCGCCTGATCAGCACGGAGGCCGTCACGGAATTTGAGATTTAATTATGTTTGATCTGTTTGGCCTGTTCGACTATCGGGTTCTGATGGTCGTCAATATCCTCTGTATCCTTTCAGTGGTGTTCATCGAGCGCAAAAAGCCCTCGGAGACCATCAGCTGGGTGCTCGTGATCACTTTTTTGCCCGGGATCGGCTTTGCGCTTTATCTTTTGATCGGCGAGACGGCCTCGATGAAGATGGCCTCGAAGTTCGGCCGCAAGAAGCTGTTTGACACCGATTGGCGGCGGCGGCACGCGGAGCGGATGGGGCACGCGATTGACGGCGGCGGCGCGGGGAATATCGGCGGTGGCGGCGCCGTGAACGCGGGCGGACTCGCGAGCGTGGAATACAACGACATGGCGCTGATGCTCGACCGCCAAAACGCCGCCGCGCTGACATATGGCAACGCCGTCTCCATATACACGAATGCGCACGACAAATACCGGGCGCTCTACGCGGATATTATGAACGCGAAAAAGAGCGTCCACCTCCTGTATTTCACGTTCAACGCCGATCACGTCGGATGCCGCTTTATCGATCTGCTCGCGCAAAAGGCGAGCGAGGGCGTCGAGGTGCGGCTGCTGTATGACACGATCGGGAATTTCCCCTATCTGCTCTCGCATTTTAAAAAGATTATCCGCGCGGGCGGGCAGGTCTACCGCTTCTTCCCGCTCGTGAACGTCCTGAAAGTCAATTACCGCAACCACCGCAAGATCGCGGTGATCGACGGGCGGATTGCGTATACGGGCGGCATCAACATCAGCAAATCCTACATCGGGGAGCACCGGCGCGCAAAGCCGTGGCGCGACACGCATATCCGGCTGGTCGGCCCCTGCGTCGGCGAGTTTCAGGAGCGTTTTTTGCTCGACTGGATCTACGTTTCAAGGGAGCGTTTCGACTTTGACGATCTCGCCACGCTCGGCGCGTATTTTCCCGCCCCGGACGGCGGGGACGCGGGGGCCCCCGCCGAAAACGACGATATGATACCGACCGACGCCGAAAACGGCGATCCTGTGTGGGATGCCGCAAACAATGGCGATACCATGTCGGCTGACGCCGAAAACGGTGATGCCATACCGGCCGACGCCGAAATCGCAGCCGTGCCGACCGGGGGCGGGGCGGGGCAGGTCGCGGTCCAAGTCGTCTCGAGCGGGCCGGACGTCGAGGGCGAGCACATCAAATACGGCTATATCAAGATGATCAACCGCGCGAAGCGGCGGCTCTACATGCAGTCGCCCTACTTCATTCCGGACGACGCGTTCATGCTCGCGCTAAAGCTCGCGGTCGACTCGGGCGTCGACGTCCGGATTATCCTGCCGGGAATCCCGGACAAGCGCTCGGTCTATGTGATCACGCGCTCCTACATCAGCGAGCTTCTGCGGGTAGGGGTCAGGGTATATTTATACGAAGGCTTTATCCACTCCAAAATGTTCCTGATGGACGGCGAGGTGGCGTCGATCGGTTCGGCGAACATCGATATTCGGAGTTTTCTGCTGGATTTTGAGATCAACGCGTTTCTGTATGACCGGGCGTTCGCAAAGAAATGCGAGGATATTTTTGAAGACGATATTCAGCACAGCAAAGAAGTCACCGCCATACAGCTCTCGCGGAACCCTTTTATGCGGATCGCCGAAACGCTGCTGCGGATTCTGTCGCCGCTGATGTGACAATGACAGACCGGGGCGGCGCAAATCAACCCCCGTGTCAAACGTCGGACGGCGATTATTTATATCTCCGCGTCAGGCGATGATGGTTGCCAATGGATCGCTCGTTTGGCCGCGCCTGTCAGACGGCGCTTTTGACGCCTTCGATCTGGGCGGCCTGTACAACGGTCGGGGCGACTTGGACGTCTTTGCAGATGACGAGTTCGACGACTTTTGTCAGAAGGTCGGTGTAGCTGAACGAGAGCCGCCGCGTCGTATCAAACTCATTTTCAAACCGGATTGTAAAAATACTCGGATAGGAGTTTTCGATCACTCCCTCACGGGTGACGGCACGCCGCTTGCCTTTGTTTGCGGACAGCTTGACGCGCTCTCCGACACAGCGTTCGATATACTGCCTGACCCTGCAAAGATCGTTGTTCTCAATCATCGCCGTCTCCCCCTCTTAGGAACTGTTCAAAAATAACTTGCGCGTTATCGCTTGTCTTTTTGCTCGCATACTTTGTTGTCGTCGCCTTTCATACATATAGTATGCGCGGCTCCTCCGTCTCGTATGCGAACAAAAATCCTTCACGCTACTTACGCAACTTATGATCTCTCAGTTCCTTATCCCGAACGCGCGGACATCTTACATATATTGTGTTGTTTGATTCGCTGCCGTTATTGTATCACGCCGCGATGGGGTTGTCAAAGATGTTCAATCATTCGCGGGCGGGGCGGCCGACGTACCGGCGCAGCATCGCGAGCAGCTTGGGGAGCTCGACCGGCTTTCCGAGATGCGCGTTCATGCCGCAAGCCATCGTGCGTTCGATGTCCTCCCGGAACACATTCGCGGTCATCGCGACGATCGGGATCGTCCGGGCGCGGGGGAGATGCGCCTCGCGGATGCGTCTCGCGGCTTCATAGCCGTCCATCACCGGCATTTGCAAATCCATCAGTATGAGGTCGTAGCGCTCCGGCGACCGCTCGAACATCTCGACGGCCTGCGCGCCGTTTTCGGCGCACTCGACGACGGCATCTGAGGTTTCGATCAGCGCGATCAGAATTTCACGGTTGATTTCGACGTCATCGGCAAGCAGGATCACGCGGCCCGCAAATTCCCCGTCCACGATTTCGTCCGGCGCGGGCGCTTCTACCGCCGACACGGCGCCGGCGCCGGGCGCGGGGGATACGTCATGCGCGGTGAGCGCAGATGGTGTGGGGGATACGTCATGTGCGGCGAGCGCGGAAGGCGCGGCGGGTACCCCCGCGTCCGTCGGAGCCGCACCCGTCGGAGCCGCGCCCGCGTCCGCGCTCGCGGCTTCGGCGCGGGCCAGCTTGGCCGTGAATCCAAAGGTCGAGCCTTGCCCCGGCTCGGAATCGACCCATATCCTTCCCCCCATCAGCTCCACAATCTGTTTGGAGAGTGCGAGCCCCAACCCTGTGCCGCCGTATTGGCGCGTCGTGCTGTCCTCGGCCTGTTGGAACGCGTTAAAGAGCCGCGGCTTCTGCTCGGCGGAAATGCCGATGCCCGTGTCCCGCACAAGGAAGCGCAGCGTACAGACGCCTTTTTCCGCTTCGCCGTCAAACGAGACGTCCAGCGCGATCTTCCCCGCGTCGGGCGTGAATTTGACCGCGTTACCGACGAGGTTCGTAAGCACCTGCGCGAGGCGCAGGTCGTCGCCGCGCAGCGCGTCCGGCACGTCGGCGGCGACCGAGACGATAAAATCCTGCCGCTTTTCGTCGGCCCGAAAGCGCATGACGTTCCCGACGCGCGCGACGACTTCCCGGACGCGTAAATCGACGATCGAGAGGTCGAGCCTGCCAGCCTCGATCTTGGACATGTCGAGGATGTCGTTGATCGTGCCGAGCAAGTGCCCCGACGCCTCCTTGATTTTTGCGAACGCGTAGTCCTTGCGCGCCGGTTCCTTTGACTGCGCGCCGATCGTCGTCATGCCGATTACGGCGTTTAGCGGCGTGCGGATTTCATGGCTCATGTTCGCAAGAAAGCTGCCCTTGGCTCTCGAGGCCGCCTCCGCGATCAGCACCTGTTCCTCGAGCTGCCGCGTGCGCCGCCGCACCGTCACCTCCAGCAAATCGTTCGTCTGCGACGTCTCCAAAAAGCGGTCCGCGTATTTTCGCGCGAGCAAAAAGGCCATGCAGAGCATAAACGCGAAAAAGCTGAAACGCGTGACCAAAAGGCCGGTGTGTAAGAACACAGAATCGATTATGTCATAAATCCCCGTGAAGATGACGGCCGTCATCAGGATAAAAATATTGCCGAGCTCGGTGTCCTGCAGGCTCCGAAAAAACACGCGCCAAAAAATCCCGGAACCCGCACGGCCCGATGTATCGGGGCTGTCCGTCGCGCCCGATGTGCCGTCGATGCCCGCCGTACCGACCGTTCCCGAATCGGCTCGTCTCGTGTCGGCTGTTCCCGCGTCGGCCGTCGCGTCGGCGCAGCGGTTCCAGACGCATTTTAAGAACGCATAAACGACGTCATAGCTGACGACATAGATCAAAAAAGCCATCCCGTAGACGTGCCAAACCATCAAAAGGTCGTCCGCGAACCAGATCGGCGTGACGCACTGCAGCACAATCAGGGCGGCGCAGGATAGACCGTAGACGATTGAGATCGGCTTGATTTTTCCAAAATTCAGCGACTCCAAAAACATCGCGAGCG
>JAITSR010000243.1 GCA_031287655.1 Clostridiales bacterium | reverse complement strand
CGGCGTGTTTATCCTCTGGTTCTGCTGGTTTGGCTTTAACGGCGGCTCGACGCTCTCCCTGACGGGGGACGCGACGCTCGTGAGCGCGGGGCGCATTTTCGTCACGACAAACCTCGCGGCTGCGACCGCGGCGATCGTCACGATGGTGATCACATGGCGCAAGTATAAAAAGCCGGATGTCTCGATGACGCTGAACGGCGTGCTCGGCGGGCTCGTCGCGATAACGGCGGGCTGCGACGCCGTAACCCCGCGCGGGGCGGTCCTGATCGGTTTGATCTCGGGATTTGTCGTCGTGTTCGGCATCGAGCTGATCGACAAGGTGCTGAAGGTCGACGACCCGGTCGGGGCGATCGGCGTGCATGGCCTGTGCGGCGCGTTTGGCACGATTGCCGTCGGGCTGTTCGCGGAAAACGGCGGGCTGTTTTACGGCGGCGGGGCGGCGATGCTCGGCGTGCAGACGCTCGGCGTGCTGACGGTCGCGCTCTGGGTCGGTGTGAGTATGTCGGTCGTGTTTTTTGTGATCAAAAAGACCGTCGGGCTGCGCGTGACGCGCGACGAGGAAATCGCGGGGCTGGACATAGAGGAACACGGGCTTGTCAGCAGCTACGCGGACTTCATGATCCCGGCGCCCGTCGAGCTCTCGGAGCTCGCGGGACTCGCGGAGCTCTCCGCTGCCGCCGGGGCGGCGGCCGGCGCCGCGGTTGGTCAGGCGGGGACGGGGGCCTTGTCGGCGGATCTGTCCGCGCCGCTCGCGGCCGCGATGACCGACGACGCGGCGGCGGCGGGAGCTGTCGGCGCGTCGGGGGCCTTCCCGGCGGCTATGACGGCGAACGGGCCAAAGATGACGAAGGTCACGATCGTGACGCGCCAGAACCGCTTGGAGGTGTTAAAGGCCGCGATGGAGCAGATCGGCATTACGGGCATGACCGTGTCGCAGGTGCTCGGCTGCGGTATGCAGGCCGGGCAGACGGACTACTATCGGGGCATCCCGTTTGAGATGAAGCTCCTGCCAAAGGTGCGAATCGAGATCATCGTCTGCAAGATTCCGCCCAAGGTCGTGATCGAGGCGGCAAAAAAAGTGCTCTACACGGGCAAATACGGCGACGGCAAGATTTTTGTGTACGACGTCGAAAATGTGATCAAGGTCCGCACGGGCGAGGAAGGCTACGACGCCCTGCAGGACGAGGACCCCGTTTGATTTAGATGTTTATTCGGATATTCGGATACGAAGCAAAAGCTCGCGCAGGAGCTTGCAGACAAGCGAGGTCGACGCGCCGCTCGGATCACACGGAGGCGAAAGCTCCACGAGGTCGAGTCCTATGACGCGGCATTCGCGCAGTACCGCGGATGCCGCGCCAAGGAGCTCCAAAAAGCGCACGCCTCCGGCCTCCGGCGTGCCGGTTCCGGGAAACTCGCCGGGGTCGAGCACGTCGAGGTCGATCGTAAGATACACGGGCCGGTCGGCGAGCGCGGGCAGCGCGAGCGTCTCGCCGAGTCCGTCAAAGCTGAAGCGCCGCATACGGGTATGCGCTTTTGCAAATTCAAATTCTTCCCGGTCGCCGCTGCGGATTCCAAATTGAAAAATCGACCCGTCGCCCGTCAGCTCCCAGCAGCGGCGCATCACGGTCGCGTGCGAGAGTCTCTCGCCGAGGTATTCGTCCCGCAGGTCCGCGTGCGCGTCGAAATGGACGATCGAAAGCTCCGGAAAGGCGCGCGAGGCCGCCCGCGCCGCGCCGTATGTGACAAGGTGCTCGCCGCCCAGCATCAACGGGAATTTGCGGTCCTACAGAGCATCAGACACCGCAGCCTCGATCTTCTCAAGCGCGCGCTCCGGGCTGCCGAACGGCAGATCAAGGTCGCCGCAGTCAAAAACGGCGACGTCGGCATCGGTCAAATCCCTGTCAAGGTAGGGGCTGTATGTCTCAATCGAATAGCTCTCGCGGCGCACGGCGTCACTTCCGAACCGCGCTCCGGGCCGATACGAGGCCGTGCCGTCAAACGGCGCGCCAAAGAGCACAATCCGGCTGTCCGGATATTCCGCCTCGCATCCGATGAAAGGTTCAAACCGCGGGCGCGTTTTGTCCTCTTTTTTATCCGCCATTTCGCACCCGCCCGTCGTCAATTTTCAGCTGCTCTTTAACCGAATTCGGCAACGCAAAGCAACCCCTGTGCAAGTCCGTGTTGTAGTATCGCGTCGCGATCCCGAGCCGACTCCAGCGCGCCGCGTCGAAATCCGCGAGCGGGTCCGGTCCCTTGGAGGAAAAGCCGAACAGCCAGTGGCCGGAGGGGTACGTCGGGATATGCGCCTGATACACGCGGCAGATCGGGAAAATCCCATCCAAAATCCTGTGCGCGCGGCGCATCGACTCCGCGTATTCCCGATAAAACACGCTTTCATGCTGATTGACCAAAATCCCGCGATCCGTCAGCGCGTTCTCGCAATTGCCATAGAACTCCTTTGTAAAAAGCCCTTCGCCTGGCCCGAACGGGTCCGTCGAGTCCACGATCACGAGGTCGTATTCATTCTGCCTCGAGCGCACGAATTTCAGCCCGTCCTCGTAGTAGATGCGGACGCGCGGATCATCGAGCCCGCTCGCGACGTTCGGAAAGTATTCGCGGCAAACCGAAACGACCTCGCGGTCGATCTCGACCATGTCTATCCGCGCGATCCCGGCGTAGCGCACAAGCTCGCGCACCGTGCCCCCGTCGCCCGCGCCGATCACGAGCACATTTCGGACGTCCGGGTTCACCGAGAGCGGAACGTGCGTAATCATCTCGTGGTAGACGAACTCGTCCTTTTCGGTAATCATCAGGTAGCCGTCGAGCGTCAGAAAATTGCCAAATTCCTTTGAATGGTACACCGCGATGTCCTGAAACGCGCTGCGCCCGGAATAGAGCTGCCGCTCGACCCGAAGGGAAAAACGCACGTCGTCCGAGTGCTGTTCCGTATACCAAAGTTCCATAAATTATCCCTCCGAGGTAAATCGTGCGGCGATCGCCTCGATGATGCGGGCCGACGCGCGCCCGTCGCCATATGGGTTTGCGGCGCCTTTCATCGCGCGGTAGGCGTCGGCGTCGTCCGCGAGCGCGCGCACACCCTCGACGACGCGGTCGAACGACGTGCCGACGAGCCGGACGATC
>JAITSR010000213.1 GCA_031287655.1 Clostridiales bacterium | reverse complement strand
TCTGCTGTTCGACACGGAACGAAGAAGTTGGAGATTGCTGCCGGTCCGCTCCCCGCGAAAGCGGAAAACTGCGAGAAATCGCGGTTGGCGGGCGACAAATCAAGGCAGGTAACTTCAACGGAGAATGTCCGATTCAAGAAACCGGGCGGCAGGTCACTGTGCAGATTGTTTTCACAGCCCACGCTTACAGGTTCTACGACCTAAGAAAACGTGGGCTTTTTATCTGATCATAAGGACACACCCGGCCTAGTGTATCAGACGCGGCGCGGCTCAGCGCCATCTGCGAGGGTATCCGACAGGGCTTTTCGCGAGAAGGGGGATTAGGAAATAATGAAGAATAAGCAGAAAATCAGGATCCGTTTGAAAGCGTTTGACCATCAGGTGCTCGACCAGTCGGCGGAAAAGATCGTCGAAACAGCGCGCCGCACGGGCGCAAAGGTATCCGGCCCGATCCCGCTGCCAACGGAGAAGGAGATCATCACGATTCTGCGCGCGCCTCATAAATACAAGGATTCGCGCGAGCAGTTTGAAATGAGGACGCACAAGAGGATCGTCGACATCCTGCTGCCCACGCCAAAGACGGTGGACGCGCTGATGCGGCTCGACCTCCCGGCGGGCGTCGATGTTAAAATAAACCTGTGAGCCACGTCGTCAGACAGGAGGAATCGTTTTGAAGAAGTTTATATTGGGTACCAAGGTCGGAATGACGCAGGTCTTTGACGAGACGGGCATCGCGATCCCCGTGACGGTCGTCGAGGCGGGACCCTGCACCGTGATCCAAAAAAAGACCGTCGCGACCGACGGCTATGTCTCCGTCAAGGTCGGCTTCTCCGAGGTCCCGGAAAAAAAGATCACGAAGCCGGAGCTCGGCTCATATAAAAAGGCCGGTATCACGCCGCACAAGTATATGAAGGAGTTCAAGGCCGAGAACGCCGACTCTTACGAGGTCGGGCAGGTGATCAGCGCCGCGGGCATGTTCCAGACGGGCGACAAGGTCGACGTCTCGGGCGTGTCAAAGGGCAAGGGCTTTCAGGGCGCGATCAAGCGGCACGGCCAGCACCGCGGCAAGGAGACGCACGGTTCTAAGTTCCATCGGGCGATCGGCTCGATGAGCGCGAACTCTTTTCCGGGCCGTATCTTCAAGGGCAAAAAAATGCCCGGCCACATGGGGCATGAAAACGTGACGGTTCAGAACCTCGCGGTGATCCGCGTTGACAACGAGCGGAACATGATGTTGATCAGGGGCGCGGTCCCGGGCGCGAAGGGCGCTCTGCTCGTGATCCGCGACACCGTAAAAGACGCGTAAAGGGAGGAAACACAGATCATGCCGACAGTCGACTTATATAATATGGAAGGGAAGGTCGTGGGCGACATTGAGCTCGCGGACGGCATCTTTGGCATCAAAGCCAATGAGGCGGTCCTGCACACGGTCGTTTTGAACCAGCTCGCGAACCGGCGTCAGGGCACGCAGTCCACGAAGACAAAGAGCGAGGTCCGCGGCGGCGGCAAAAAGCCGTTTCGCCAAAAAGGCACGGGCCGCGCGCGTCAGGGCAGTATCCGCTCGGCTCAGTGGATCAAGGGCGGCGTCGTGTTGGGGCCCAAGCCGCGCAGCTTCCGCTATACCGTACCCAAAAAAGTGCGCCGTCTCGCGATGAAATCCGCGCTCTCAACCAAGGTCGCCGACCGCGACATCATTGTGCTCGACACACTGGCCTTGGACGAGATCAAGACGAAGAAGATGGTAAAGGTGCTCGGCGACTTAAACGTCAATGCGAACACCGCGCTTGTCGTGCTCCGCGGCAAAGACGAGAACGTCGAGCGTTCGGCGCGCAACATCCCGGGTGTCAAAACGGCGCTCGTGAATACGCTGAACGTCCTCGACATCTTAAAATATGAAAAGTTTATCGTGACCCGCGACGCGGTGAACGGCATCGAGGAGGTCTACGTATGAGGCTCGCAGAAGATATTATCATCAACCCGCGCATTACGGAAAAGAGCAACGACCAGCTCGTCGACGGCAAGTACACCTTTATCGTCGATAGGCGGGCGACGAAGACCGAGATCCGGATCGCGGTCGAAAAGCTGTTTACCGTCAAGGTCCTGAAGGTCAACACGATGAACATCAACGGCAAGGTCAAGCGCATGGGCGTCCACACGGGCCCCCGGCCGGACTGGAAAAAGGCGATCGTAAAGATCGACACCGCGCCCAAGGTCCAGAGTTACTTGGATAAGGGCGGCAAGGTGACGGCTTCGGCGCGCAAGTATAAGCAGAACATCGAAGAATTCGGCGTCCTGCAGTAAGCGGTCGGCGCGCGGGCGTTTTATGTACGCGCGAAAATCACCGGCCGGTGTTCCACAATAAGGGCATAGGAGTGAAGATCAATGGCAGTCAAGACTTATAGGCCGATTACGCCGTCGAGAAGGCAGATGACGTCGGCGGACTTTAGCGGCCTGACAAAAAAGGAACCGGAAAAGGCGCTGCTCGCGCCGCTCCGCAAAAGCGGCGGCAGGAACTCCTACGGCAGGATTACAGTCCGGCACAGGGGCGGCGGCTCGGTACGCAAGTATCGTTTGATCGACTTTAAGCGCAACAAGGACGGCATAGCGGCCAAAGTGACCGCGATCGAGTACGACCCGAACCGCTCGGCATACATTGCGCTCCTGCAGTATCTGGACGGCGAGAAGCGCTACATCATCGCGCCGAACGGCTTAAAGCAGGGCGACGTCGTCGAGTCCGGCGAGCGCTCCGACATCAAGGTCGGCAACTGCCTCCCGCTCACGAATATCCCGGTCGGCACCGTGATCCACAACGTCGAGTTAAAGCCCGGCGCGGGCGCGCAAATCGTCCGGTCGGCCGGCAGTTCAGCTCAGCTGATGGCAAAAGAGGGCGCGTATGCCCAAATCAGACTGCCCTCCGGCGAGGTGCGCATGATCCGGATCAACTGCCGCGCTTCCATCGGGCAGGTCAGCAATATCGAAAACGAAAACCTCAAGATCGGCAAAGCCGGGCGTACGCGTTGGATGGGGCGCAGGCCTAAGGTCCGCGGCGTCGTAATGAACCCGGTCGACCACCCGCACGGCGGCGGCGAGGGCAAGTCCCCGATCGGCAAGCCGGGTCCGGTGACGCCTTGGGGCAAGCCGACGCTGGGCTACAAGACGCGCAAGAAGAAAAACCAAAACGATAAATTCATCGTAAAGCGCCGCAACCAAAAGTAGGGACGGCCGGGAGGATAGCGTGAAACGCTCCGTTTCACCTTATATGGAGGTTTTATGAGCAGGTCACTAAAAAAGCAGCCATTTGTCGAAGAACGGCTGATGAAGCGGATTTCAGAGATGAACGCGACGAACAAAAAGACCGTGCTGCGCACATGGTCGCGCGCGTCCACAATCTTCCCGCAGATGGTCGGCCACACGATCGCGGTCCACGACGGCAGGAAGCATGTGCCGGTGTATCTTTCGGAGGAGATGGTCGGGCATAAGCTCGGCGAGTTCGCCCCGACACGGACTTATCGCGGCCACGGGCGGACGGAAAAGTCGTCAAGCCTGAAATAATGACGCGTGAAAAGCAATTGTTTTCGATCGTGAACGCAGTCGTGAGGGGAGGAAAATTCGTTGGAACGGAAAGTGATGTCAAAGGACGAGCTTACAAGCCGCAGAGATGATCTGTTAGTTTTGTACGCGGCAAAGCACGCAAAGAGCAAAAAGCCCGTGATTTTAACGAAAAAGGAACGCAAGGTGCTGGGCATCGGCCGCGACGAGGGCCGCGCGAGTGTACGCAACATTCGGATCGCCTCCGGCAAGGTGCGGCTGCTTTTAAACCAGATCAAAGGCAAGTCGATCCAAGAGGCGTTCGCGATTATCCGCAACACGCCCAAGGCCGCGAGCACGCCTGTCTTTCGTCTCCTAAAGTCGGCTGAGGCGAACGCCGTAAACAACAACGGCCTCGACGGGGACGCGCTCTATGTCGCGGAGGCGACGGCTTCGCAAGGGCCGACGATGAAGCGCGTCATGCCAAAGGCGCGCGGGAGCGCCGACCGGATCAAAAAGCGTTCGAGCCACATTATGGTGGTCGTCAAAGAGCGGCCGGAAATTTTTTAGTCAGAGGTTTAAGGAGGCGCGTAAATGGGGCAGAAGGTAAATCCGCACGGTTTGAGGGTCGGCATTATCAAGGATTGGGATACGAAGTGGTATTCCGCTAAAAAAGGCTTTTCCGATCTTCTGATCGAAGACGTGAAAATCCGCAAGTTCATCAAAACAAAACTGTACCTCTCCGGGGTTTCGAGGATCGAGATAGAGCGCGCGGCCAACAAGGTCAAGGTGATCGTCAGCACGGCAAAGCCCGGCCTCGTGATCGGCAAGGGCGGCGCGGGTATGGAAATCCTGCGAAAAGAGCTCGAAAAGCTGACCGGCAAGAGCGTACTCGTAAATGTGACCGAGATCAAAGAGCCCGACCTCGACGCGCAGATTGTCGCCGAGAACATCGCGTCTCAGCTCGAAAAGCGCATTTCCTTCCGCCGCGCGATGAAGCAGGCGATGTCCCGCTCGATGAAGCGCTACGCAAAAGGAATCAAGACGTCTGTCGCGGGGCGGCTCGGCGGCGCGGAAATCGCCCGCACGGAGCACTACCACGAAGGCACGATCCCCCTCCAGACCCTGAGAGCCGATATTGACTATGGCTTCTGTGAGGCGAATACGACTTACGGGAAGCTCGGCGTAAAAGTGTGGATCTACAAAGGCGAAGTCCTTCCGGCCGCCAAGAAACCGCAAAAGACCGAAGGAGGCGATGACTGATGTTGATGCCAAAGAGGGTAAAGCGAAGGAAGGTTCAGCGCGGCCGCATGAAGGGTATTGCGACGCGCGGCAACAAGGTCTCTTATGGCGATTTTGGCCTCGCGGCGCTCGAGCCGTCATGGGTCACGGCAAACCAGATAGAGGCCGCCCGTATCGCGATGACGCGTTTTATCAAGCGCGGCGGTAAGGTGTGGATCAAGATTTTCCCCCACAAGCCGGTCACGCAAAAACCGGCGGAGACCCGCATGGGCAGCGGCAAAGGCTCTCCGGAGTACTGGGTGGCCGTCGTCAAGCCCGGAAGGGTGCTGTTTGAGATCGCGGGCGTCGGTGAGGACGTCGCAAGAGAGGCGCTGCGCCTTGCGATGCACAAGCTGCCTTTGAAGTGCAAAATAATCGCGCGCGAGCCGGGCACGGAGGGGCAGGCGATCAGGCCGATGCCGATGTCGGCGCCCTCGCAGTCGGTCGCGGCAGTCGAACAAGATATAGGTGGTGACGCAGATGAAAGCCAGTGAGGTCAGGGAAAAGTCGCAGATAGAGCTGGAGCAGGAGCTCGGCGCGTTGAAATCCGAGTTGTTCAAGCTGCGGTTCCAACTCGCGACAAACCAGCTCGACAACCCGATGAAGCTAAAGGATGTCAAAAAATCGATCGCCCGTGTCAGGACGGTCCTCCGCGAGCGGGAGCTGCAAGCGGCGGGGAACGAGTAAAAAGGAGGGTTTTGTTTTGAGCGAGAATGAGAGGGCGTTGCGGAAAACGCGTGTCGGTAAGGTCGTCAGCGACAAAATGGACAAGACGATCGTCGTCGCGATCGAGACCAGCGTCAGGCATCCTTTATATAAGAAGATCATCAAGCGGACGCTGAAATTAAAGGCCCACGATGAAAAGAACGAGTGTACGATCGGCGACCGCGTGCGCGTGATGGAGACGCGTCCGCTCAGCAAGGAGAAGCACTGGCGTCTCGTCGAGGTCGTCGAGAAGGCGCGTTAAAGGAGAAATTTATGATTCAGGTTCAAACAAGGCTAAAGTCCGCGGACAACACGGGCGCAAAGGAAATGATGTGTATCAAGGTCCTTGGCGGCTCGTGGCGCAAATACGCGAACATCGGCGATGTGATCGTCGCCTCGATCAAAAACGCGTCGCCGGGCGGCGTCGTCAAGAAGGGTGAGATCGTCAAATGTGTCGTCGTCCGCACCAAAAAGGGCGTGCGCAGGCCGGACGGCTCGTATATCCGTTTTGATGAGAACGCGGCCGTAATCATCCGCGACGACAAAAACCCGCGCGGTACCCGTATCTTCGGGCCGGTCGCGCGCGAACTTAGGGACAAAGATTACATGAAAATCCTGTCCCTCGCCCCGGAGGTGCTGTAATATGCCGAATACCAGAGGAATGAAAAACCAAAAGCTCGCAGGCGGCGCGGTCAAGCTGCATGTGCGCAAGGGCGATACGGTGCTCGTGCTCTCCGGCAAGAACCGCGGCAGGGACGGCAAGGTTTTGAGCGCGATGCCCGCCGAGGGCCGCGTGATTGTTGAGGGGATCAACATCGTCACAAAACACAAGAAGCCGCAGCGCATGAACCCCGGCGGGATTGTCCGGCAGGAGGCGCCGATCCACGCGTCCAACGTCATGCTGATCTGCGGGAAGTGCAAGGCCCCGACGAAGGTCGCAAAGCGCCTGCTCGAAAACGGCGAAAAGGTGCGCGTGTGCAAAAAGTGCGGCGAGATCATTGACACAATCGTCGAAAAGAGCGGCGAGTAAAGGCGAAAGCAAGGAGGCAAGCGGGAAAGATGGCCAGATTGAAGGAGAAGTATCAGAAGGATATTATACCTGCGCTGAACGAAAAGTTTCGCTATAAGTCCGTCATGCAGGTGCCCAAGCTCGAGAAAGTCGTTTTGAACATGGGCGTCGGCGATGTTAAGGACAACCCCAAGGCAATGGATTCCGCCGTGAACGACCTTTCGATTATTACGGGGCAGAAGCCGATTGTCACAAAGGCGAAGAAATCCGTCGCCGCATTCAAACTCCGCGAGGGTATGAACATCGGCTGCAAGGTGACACTCCGCGGCGAACGCATGTATGATTTTGTCGACAAGCTGTTCAATGTCGCGTTGCCGCGGGTCCGGGACTTTCGCGGCGTGCCGGTGAACTCGTTTGACGGCAGGGGCAATTATTCAATGGGCGTGCGGGAGCAGCTGATCTTTCCGGAGATTGAGTATGACAAGATCGACAAGATCCGCGGTATGGACATCGCTTTTGTAACGACGGCCCATTCGGACGAGGAATCCAGAGAATTGCTAAGGCTGATGGGGATGCCTTTCAGTCAGGCCAAGGAGGAAGATCGTGGCTAAAACGTCAATGAAGATCAAGCAGACGAGAACGCCCAAGTACAGCGTCAGGTTCCACAACCGCTGCAAGCTCTGCGGTCGGCCCCACGCTTACATTCGCAAGTTCGGGGTCTGCAGGTTGTGTTTCCGGCTTCTGGCCTACAAAGGGCAGATACCGGGCGTAAAAAAAGCCAGCTGGTAGGAGAGGGGGTTTTCACATGCAAATCAGCGATTCGATTGCGGACATGCTGACAAGGATCAGGAACGCCGGCTCCGCGAAGCACGAGTCGGTTGACATTCCGGCGTCCAATATGAAAAAGGAAATCGCGTACATCCTGCTGCGGGAAGGTTATGTAAAGGATGTGCAGCTCACCGACGACGACCGGCAGGGCAGCATACGCGTGATCTTAAAGTACGCGGGAAACAAAAAGAACGTGATCACGGGCATCAAGAGAATCTCAAAGCCCGGGCTCCGCGTTTACGCGAACAAGGACGAGCTGCCAAAGGTTTTGGGCGGCCTCGGGATCGCGATCATATCGACGTCGCGCGGTCTCATGACGGACAAGGGCGCGCGTAAAGAAGGCGTCGGCGGCGAGGTGCTCGCCTTTGTGTGGTAGGCTGCCGTGTCGCAGGCCGCGCAGCGCGCGCGTTGGAACCATTTTTGAGTAGAATTACGAGACGGGGGAAGCCAGATGTCCAGAATCGGGAAAATGCCGATCGACGTCC
>JAITSR010000202.1 GCA_031287655.1 Clostridiales bacterium | reverse complement strand
AAGGGGCAGTTCGAGCTGTTCTATCAGCTCGTCGGCACAAACGGCGTGCTGTTCAACATCACGGACATCTTCGACACCTATGTGTACCGGATCACGACGACGCAGCCGCTCAGCATGGGACTTGGCGCGGCGGCGGGGCTCTATCAGTCGCTTTTCGGCTTTTTGATCATCATGGCCACAAACTTTGTAATCAAGCGCAAGAACGCCGAATACGCGCTGTTTTGAGCGGTTGCGCCGTTTCGTCACTATTTGTGACGGGGCGGAGCGACGAAATGGAGGTTTTCATGGATACGCAAAATGTGCATAGCGTTCGCGGTATACGCGGCGTCCGCGGGGATACCGCACAGGTCTCGTTTGACGTAATCAAATACGCGCTGCTCGTGTTCTGCGCGCTTGTCTGCGTGCTGCCGTTTGTGATCATCATCTCGGGCTCGTTTACGGACAACTCCACGATCCTCCGGGAGGGGTACAGCATTTTGCCCCGGAATTTTACGATGAACGCGTATGAGACGATCTTTAAAGCGCCGCAGGACATCATTCAGGCGTACAAGATGACGTTTTATTACACGATTCTGGGTACGGCGCTCGGGCTCCTGATGATTACGCTGACGGCCTATGTGATCTCGCGCAAGGAGTTTAAATACCGGAACACCGTATCCTTTCTGATCTACTTCACGTCGATCTTCGGCGGCGGCCTCGTCCCGTGGTTTTTGATGTACGCGACGGTGCTGGGCCTCAAGGGCTCGACGGTCGCGATCTGGTTCCCGGCGCTGATGAGCCCGTTCCTTGTGATTATCATGCGGACTTTCATCACGGGTTCGGTGCCGGAACCGATCACGGAGTCCGCGAAAATCGACGGCGCAGGGCATGTGACGATCTTCGCGCGGATTATCCTGCCCGTGATCGGCCCCGGCCTCGCGACGGTCGGGCTGTTCCTCGCGCTCGGCTACTGGAACGACTGGTATCGCTCCTCGATGTTCAGCACGAACAGCGACACTTGGGAGCTGCAATTCTATCTCTATAACATGCTGAACGCGACGCAGGCGCTGCGGCAGATGTCGCAGAACACGTCGATCTCGACGGGCGATCTGCCGACGCAGTCGGTCAAGCTCGCGATGGCGGTGATTGCGACGGGGCCGGTGCTGTTGTTTTACCCGTTCGTGCAAAAATATTTTATCAGCGGGATAACGGTCGGCTCCGTCAAGGGGTAGGGGAGGCCGCCCACTATAATATGAACATAACAAGGACAATGGAGGAGCGCAAATCATGAAGGAGGAGAGTATGAAAAAGGAGAGTATGAACGGAAAGCGGGAACAGAAACTGAGACTTGTCTGCCTGATCTTGGCCGCGTGCCTTATGCTGGCGGCGCTTGCCGCCTGCGGCTCGGGCGCGCAGAACACGGGTACGGCGACGACAGAGGCGGCGGCCACGACCGCGGCGGCAGCTGCTACGACGGCGGCCGCGGCGACAGAGGCGGCTACGACAGCCGCGGCGACGACAGCCCCCGCCGAAACGACGGCGGCCGCGGCTTCGGGCGGCGGCGCGGCCGCAAACGGGGAGCGCGTCGACCTCGTGTTCTATGTGATGGGCGACCCGCCCAAGGACGAGAAGGTCGTCGAGGACGCGGTGAACGCGAAGCTGCTTGAAAAACTCAACGCGACGGTCGATTTCCAGTTCTCTACATGGACGGACTATCAGCAGAAGTACGCGAACGAGCTCACGTCCGGCAGCGCGGACCTGATCTACATCGCGAACTGGCTGAACTACGGCCTGATGGCGAATGCGGGCGCGTTCTTGGAGCTCGACGATTTGCTCACGGAGTACGCGCCGGAGCTGAAAGCCATCGCGGACGAGGGGATGCTGAATATGTGCCGCGTCGGCGGCGAGCTCTACGCGATCCCGAACCTGTGGCCGGAATATGTGCCGATCGGCATTGACTACCGCGAGGACCTGCGCGTGAAATACAATCTGCCGCGCCCGGATTCGATCGAAAACGCCGAGGCGTACTTCCTCGGGATCAAGCAAAACGAGCCGGACCAGCCGATCCTCCGCGTGACGACCGAGGAAAGTCAGGGTCTTTCGCAGGCGTTTGACGCGGCTTCGATCCTGAACATCAAGTACCCGTGGTCTATGACCAACGGCCTGCCCTACGGCCTGTCGTCAGATTATTCGACGCCGACGCAAATTTCGGACTACTGGAACTCGCAGGATTTTATCGACGACTGCAAGCTGTTGAAGCGCTGGGCGGATTACGGCTTTTGGTCCAAGAGCGCGCTGTCCGACACGAATGACGTCGACTCCTACAAGAACGGCCTGTGCGTCGCGCTCGTCGCGGGCCAGAACCCGAACAAGCACATCACGAACATAAAGGATTTCAGCGAGCTCCACCCGGATTGGAAATCGGAGTATATCGCGTATGGCGAGATCACAGGCTCGATCTATCCGGGCCACGCGACGCAGAACGGCACTTCGATCGTCCGCGCGAGCAAACACCCGGAGCGCGCGATGCAGGTCCTGAACTACTTCATGACCGACGAGGAGATGAACCGGCTCGTGCAGGCGGGGATCGAGGGCACGCACTATTCGCTCACAGACGGGATTTACAAGAACCTCTCGAGCGAGAACCCCGCGCCCTTCCCGTATGAGGGCTTCAACTCATGGAATCTGCGCGTCACGGAGTTCAAGCTGATTCAGGAGTCGGACCTCGTGCTAAACGAGATGTTCAAGGTGTACGACGAGCTCGCGCAAAAGACAAAGTTCCCGAACGTCAACATCGCGGGCGGTTTTTCGGAAAATTATGAGGACTTTCAGGCGGAGCGGACCGCGGTTACGAACATCATGAGGCAGTACCTCGCGCCGCTGCAGGCGGGGCTTGTGGACGACGTCGACGCGGCGGTCGCCGAATTTTTGAGGCAGGTCAACGCGGCCGGGCTTGAAACCTGCCGCGAGCACTTTAAGGAGCAGTGGATCGCCTATTGCACCGAATACGGTTATCAATAAGGATAAGCCGCGGAGCGCGCGGCACACAAAGACTCCTTTTCGTCGCTTTCTGTGATGGAGCGGAGCGGCTGCACGGAGGGTAGAATGATTAGAGCGGAGCTTGGCAGGGAGCGCGTCGACGGTTTTTTGGATACGCGCGGCACAAAAATTGTAAACGGCGCGGGCGAGGAAGTGCTCCTTGCGGGCTGGGGGCTCGGCAACTGGCTCCTGTGCGAGGGCTACATGTGGCTCTCGGGCGGCGCGGAGCGGTTTGACAGGCCGCGCAGGATCGAGCGGGTGATCTGTGAGCTCTGCGGCGCGGAATACGCGCGGAATTTCTGGCGTACGTTCCGCGACCGCTATATCACGGAGGACGACATTCGGCTGATGGCCGAGCTCGGCTACAACTCCGTGCGCATCCCGATCAACGCGCGCCTGTTCCTTTCGGAGGGGCCGGGGCTCAACTGGGACGAGACGGGCTTCGCCTTGCTCGACCGCTGCATAGACTGGTGCGAAAAGCACCGGCTCTACGCGTTCATTGATCTGCACGGCGCGCCGGGCGGCCAGACCGGCGCGAACATCGACGACAGTCTCGACGACGTGCCGCGGCTCTTTTTGGATCAGGATTGTTTTGACAAGGGCGTCGCGCTGTGGAAAAAGCTCGCGCAGCGCTATAAGGACCGCTGGATCGTCGGCGGCTACGACCTCTTAAACGAGCCGCTCCGACCCGAGCGGGTCGGCTACGGCGGCGGCGTCGGCGGCGGGGAAGCGGACGCCGCCGCGCCGGACCGGAACCGGGACACGGCCTACCTTCTGCCGCGCCTTGTCGAATTTTACGAAGCCGCGATCCGCGAGATCCGCGCGGTCGACGAAAGGCATCTGATTACGCTCGAAGGCCATCACTGGGCGACGGGGACGGAGGTATTCTGCAAAAAATACGACCCCAAAACGGTGATCCACTTCCACCGCTACGCCTGTCTGCCTGACGTCGAGGCGTTCGCGCCGTACCTCGCGCTCCGGGAGCGCTGGGAGAGCCCGCTGTGGCTCGGCGAGACGGGCGAGAACGACATTGAGTGGTTTACGGCGATGTACCCGCTCGCGGCGGAGCTTGGGATCGGTTTTAACGTTTGGCCGTGGAAGAAAATGCGCTGCGTGAACTCGCCGTGCTCGGTCGCCCCGCCCGAGGGCTGGGAACGGCTGATCGAATACGCGCGGGGCGGCGCGCACCCGGGCTATGAGGCCGCGCGCGGCGCGCTCGACGCCTATCTTGACGCGATCCTCCTGCAAAACTGCGCGGTCAACGAGGAGGTCACGCAGGCCGTGTTCCGCAGGCCGGGCTGTACCATTCGCGGCACGGACTTTGACGAGCTGCCGGGACCCGGTGTTTCATACCTCAGCCGGTCGGACGAGGAGCATTTGTACCACTACCGCCGTGCGACGCGTATGAGGATTATAGAAAAAACGCAGGACAAGCCGCGCTCGTTTTCGTTTGACTGCGGCTGGAAGCGCTTTGTGCTCGGCCTTGCGGAGGGCGAGTTTGCCGTATACACGCTCTGCGACGTGACGATGCTGTCCCGCGCCGAAATCCACTGCTACAGCGCGGCCTCGGCGACGCTGAACGTCTCTCAGGACGGCGAGCCGCTCGGCAGCTTCACGCTCGGCGGGGTGGGGGACATACAGGTGATCGGCAGTCTCAAGCTGCGCGCGGCGGCGCGCACTCAGCTAAGGCTCGAGGTCACGTCCGGGGCCGTCGAGATCGACTCGATCCACACGTCGGGCGGGGAGTCGATCGTCGGGAACCAGTATTCGCCCAGAGCGAACCATGAATAAGGTTACGATCAAGGACGTCGCGCGGGAGGCGGGCGTCTCGATCTCAACGGTCTCGAACGCGCTGAACAACTCGGACCTGCTGCTCCCCGCAACGAGAGAGCATGTGCTCAAGGTCGCGGAGCGGCTGAACTACACGCCGGATCACAACGGCCAGAATCTGCGCTCCAAAAAAACGCGGGCGATCGGCCTGTTTGTGTCCGCGCTGCGCGGCTCCTATTACGGCGTGCTCGCCGACACCATGCACATCGAGTGCCAGAAGTACGGCTACGAGCTCTACATCTATATCATCAACAATTGCCGGAGCATTACGGACAACATCCTCGGGCGGCGCGTCGACGGGGCCGTGATCCTCTATGAGGACATCACCGACGGGACGCTCGCGCGGCTCGCAAAGTCCGGATGTCCGGTCGTTTTTTTGGATCGGGAATATGAGGGCGCGGCGATTTCAAGCATTGTGTTCGACTCGTTTCACGTCGGCGAGATCGCCGCGAACTACCTGATCAGCTTGGGCCACAGGGACTTGATGCACGTCGCCGGCGTGCCCCGCAACTATGACAGCGTCGAGCGGCAGCGCGGCTTTTTTCGGGCGATCGAAGCCGCGCCGGTCCCGCCGCACGGGGAACCGATTCCGCCGCCGCGGCTGATCGAGGGGCTTTTTGAGCGCGGCGCGGCGTTCCGGGAAATGAAGCGGTATTTGAATGAAGGCAATAAGCCGCCGGACGCGATCTTCGCGTCAAACGACCTTTCCGCGATCGGCTGCATTGAGGCGCTGCGCGATGCGGGCATCCGTGTGCCGGAGGATGTCAGCGTGATCGGCTGCGACGACATCGACATCTGCGAGCTGCTGCGCCCCCCGATGACGACGGTGCGCACGCGCTTTGAGTCGCAGGGCGTGATCGCGGTCGAGCTTCTGATGGGGATGTTAAAAGGGGGGCGGCGCGGTCTCACGCAAAAAATCGAAAGTCGGCTCATCATTCGCGACTCCTGCCGCGTCCGCCCATAACGCCGCGCCGCGGCTTGCCGTGTTGCGCCACAGCTCCCGTCCTGTCCGCGGCTCTAGTCTTGCACCGCTGCTTGCCGCTATGCTTGCCGCCCGCCCGGCGCTCCGCTTAATACGCCACGCCCCAGACGACCAAGCTCTGCGCGGGCTTCCCGCACACCGCGCATGTCTCGCCGACGCGCTCCTGCGTGAGCGGGATGCAGCGCGCCGAAACGCCCGCCTGCTCCTTCATTTGGTCCTCGCAGGCGGCATCTCCGCACCACATCGTCTTGATAAATCCGCCGCCGTTTTCGACGACGGCGCGCACCTCCGCCGCGGAAGCCGCCGTAAAGGTGTGCTCGTCGAGGTTTTTTTTCGCCTTTTCGTACAGCGCGCGCTGAATGTCGTCGAGCAGCTCCCGCGCGGCTTGCGCGATACCGCCGAGCGGCAGGGACGTTTTCTCCCCGCTGTCGCGCCGCGCCGCGAGACATGCCCCGGCCTCGATGTCCTTTGGCCCGAGCTCGATCCGCAGCGGCACGCCCTTCATTTCATATTCGGCGAACTTCCAGCCGGGGCTGTTGTCGGAAAAATCCCCTTTTGCGCGGAAACCGGCGGCCTTTAAGGTGTTCAGCAGCTCCCCGGCCGCGTCTGTGACGCCCGGCCTGTGCGCGGCGACCGGCACGACGACGATTTCGATCGGTGCGACGCGCGGCGGCAGCACGAGCCCGCTGTTGTCGCCATGCGTCATAATCAGCCCGCCGATCGTGCGCGTCGAAAAGCCCCAAGATGTCTGGTGCGGATAGCAGAGTTTGTTGTCCCGGTCGGAGAACGAAATGTCGAACGCGCGGGCAAAGCCGTCCCCGAAATAGTGGCTTGTGCCGCTTTGCAGCGCCTTGCGGTCGTGCATCATGCACTCGATCGTATAGGTGCGCTCCGCGCCCGCGAACTTCTCCTGCTCCGTTTTGAGGCCGCGTGTGACCGGCATCGCAAGGAGGTCCTCGCACACGTCGGCGTAGACCGCGAGCTGCCGTTCGGTCTCGCGGACCGCCTCCTCCGCGGTCGCGTGGAGCGTATGCCCCTCCTGCCACAAAAACTCCCGGCCCCGCAAAAAAGGCCGCGTCGTCTTTTCCCAGCGCAGCACGCTGCACCACTGGTTATACAACATCGGCAGATCGCGCCACGAGTGGACGACCTTGGCCCAGTGCTCGCAAAAAAGCGTCTCCGAGGTCGGGCGGATGCAGAGGCGTTCCTCGAGTTCCTCGCTGCCGCCGTGCGTAACCCACGCACACTCCGGCGCGAAGCCCGCGACGTGATCCTTTTCCTTCTGCAGGAGCGACTCCGGGATCAGCAGCGGCATGGAGACGTTTTCATGCCCGTCCGCCTTGAAACGCGCGTCGAGCTCCCGCTGAATGTTCTCCCAGATCGCGTAGCCATACGGTCGCAGAATGAAAAGGCCCTTCACGCCCGAGTAGTCGATCAGCTCCGCTTTGCGGCAGACGTCCGTGTACCACTGCGCGAAATCGACCTCCATGTTCGTGATCTGCTCCACCTGCCGCTTCCTGTCGTTCGCCATCTGTTTGCTCCGTCCTTTCCTTTATGTGTCAGATAATCTGTGAGCGCGATAAGTTGAACATCATTGTAATACAAACGGCGGCAAAAGGGAAGCGCGTCGCTCATAACTAGCAGCGGTTAACGTGTTAACAATCGTCGCCGCCGCTCGCAGCCCGCTCGCTCATATTGTCAATAGTTATTTGTTTATAATTGCAAAAGAGTGGGAAACTATTATTTGTTCGTCCACAGAGTGATGAAGTGTTCATTTGTTTAGGAGGCCGATATGGGACGTATTGATTTTCATTTTTTAAAGAGGTTCTTTGATAATGCCCGAAACAGGAGGGGCGGATTGCCGAGGCGCGTCGCCGCGCTCGCGGCCGCGTTCCTCCTCGTGGCGGCGGCGTGCCGCGGTCCCGCTTCCGTATACGCCGTCCCCGCGGACAATGATTTTCTGATCGAGGGCCGCACGGCAAACTACAAGTTCAGCGATTCGGCGCAGCCGATCGCGCCTGCGCCGGGGGCCGGCGGCTATGACGCCCCCCTCGTAATCCGCAAGACGGTCGAACAGCTTGAGGGAGAGGGCTTCGACGAGCGCGACTTTGAACTGATGCTGACCGCGACGGGTTACGATTGGGAAACAGTGGAGAATCTTCCCGTCAATATCGTGTTTGTCCTTGACACCACGAGTTCGATGGGCGGGGAAGATATTCCAGAAACCGCGGCGGACAATCCACTGACCATGACCTCCCGGCTGGACGCCGCGCTGAAATCTGTCAACGCCTATATCACAGAGCTTTACGGCGCGGCCGGCGCGGCGGGCGGCGCGCGGACGCTGGACACCGCGATCGCCAGCTACGGCAAGAGCGCGCGCGTGCATTTCGCTGCGTCCGACGCGGCGGAAATAGGCGCGCAAATAGGCGCGTCCTACGTCCGCGGCGATGTGGGGAGTTTCCTTACCGGCAACGGAAACGACTCTTTTATCGGGAACTATCTCGTCGGCGGCGGCTACAGCTCAGGGAAGGGGGATGACTCGGCGGACATCTACAACAAAGCCGTCCCGCTGTACGCGGCCTTCCGGCAGGCTTTCTCCGCGGACGAGGGGAAAAGCACCGACGTTTTCTTTTATGACGACGCCGGAACATTGACGGGTATTGTGAACCGCGCCAGCAGATATTCCGATACGAACGTTGAATCCGGTCTGTTGATGGCCCGTTTCCTGCTGGACAACAAGCAAAATGTGAATGACGCCGTCAATCTGATCATGCTGATTACCGACGGCGAGGCTAACTCAAGCTCCACGCTGTCCATGCTGGAAAACAGCCCGACATTGCAAAGCGCGATTGCGTCGGGTGACGCCGACGGCCTCAGCGTAGAACAGTCGCTGGAAATACCTGATTTTAGCTTGGGCGCCAACGCCTATTATGAAGTGCTGATGCGGAACACGGCGAAGCTGTCGGCGGACGCGGAATTTGTCTCCCGGCTCCTTGAGGAGATTGACAGCCCCGACGAAATCAACTTTTTTACCGGCGTATTCAATAACCTCGACCGGGCGGAAAGCGATCTGTCGGGTGATGGCAAAATAAAAGGCTCGGTTACGATGTATCCGGGCTCAGTGAAAAGTGCGGCGTCCTCCCAACCGGACGGGGGCCAGTACCTTCTTGAGCTCTTTGCGCGGCATGTGTTCTGGCTGGCAGAATACCGCACGGATTTTATCTATTGGCCAGCCAAAAAGGGCCAGACGGAGTTGGGGTTTGTGCGCGGCGAGAACGTTTTCACGGAGTATGAGGGCAATAACAATTCATTGAACGGCTATTATGAAAGCCTTGTCTGGGAAGACGGCTGCGTCACGGGAGGCCGCACTTTTACAAGCCCTGTATTTGCCGACCTACAAAATTATTTTTTCTCGAACGGGGCGCTTGTGAAGGATCCGCGGACTTTTTTGGTGGACTACCGCGAAATTGACGGTCGTGAAATGGGCATGCTCGACGGCAACGCCAACGGCTCAAACGCCGCGAAGGGCATGATGCAAGCCGCCGCGGGGCGGGCGAAAGCCCTGCCAAACACGGTTGTGTACGCCACGGGGATCGGCAGCGCGATGCTGGCCCCCGACGAACTTGCCAAAGTGGCGAGCGGTCCGGATAAATTCATGCTTTGCAACAACTCGAGGGGGGCTGTTTATCAGAACGCCGCCGCCCTTAGGAACCACTTTGCTGAGTTGGCCGTGAAAACAGCGCTCAGCAGCATCCAAAACGTCACGGTGACGGACTTTATCCCCCGCCGTGAAGGAAACGCTGCCGCGGACGACGATACTTTTACGGTAAAAGAACCGTATGAGCAGACGGTCAAGGCGCGGCTGTGGTACTACGAGAGCGGGGCCGCGGACACAAAAACCGCCGCCGATTGGGTCTATTACAGCGATTCGGCCGCAAGCTGGAGATTGGACGCGTCCGCGAGAGCGCCCTCCGGCGATGCCGCGACGCAGGTGTCGTACAACTTCGGCGCGTTGTATTCGGAGGCGGTTTCAGCCGAAAAGAAGTCCGTCGATTTTCCGTTTAAAGCGGAGCTCCGTATTCAGATACGCGCGAACGAAGGTGTTTTATCCGCGATGCCGGAAGCGGCGGGCGGCGTGCCGGATATTGACACAAACACCGTTGCGGATGTGACTTGGGAAGACGAAACGCACGGAGACGACGGCATGGAATATCCCGTTCCAAAGGTGTATTTCCCGCCCGAGCCTACGCCAACGCCAACGCCGACGCCGACTCCCGAGGTAACTCCGGAACCGGAATCCACGCCGACGCCGACTCCGGAGATTACACCCACTCCTACTCCTGATCCGGAACCTAATCCGACGCCTACTGATGAGCTGGAGCTGTTGCCGACCCCGACGATTACGCCTGCGCCAACCCCTGAGACTCCCTCGGACCCGACTCCGACGCCAACCCCGGAGCCTGCGATAACCCCGGAGATTACGTCTACGCCGCCTTCCGGCCCGACTTCCAATCCCGGAGGCGGAGGCGGCGGTCCCGCCCCCACTCCCATTCCGAATCCCGGCCCAAGCCCCGTTCCCGGCGCGAGTCCGAGTCCGAGTCCGAGCTCCAGTCCGGGCGGCGATATGGGCTTCGTCTCCACGCCCATCCCCCCGGCCGCAGCAGGCGAGCCGGAACCGACTCCGGAACCTGAACCGGGCGAGCCGGAAC
>JAITSR010000095.1 GCA_031287655.1 Clostridiales bacterium | reverse complement strand
GCCGCGGCAAAATTCCTTGATCAGCGTCGTTTTCCCGACGCGCCGCCGCCCGTAGATAATCACGCACTCGAATGTATCGCTCGCGTGCAGCGCGTTGAGTTTTTTTAGTTCATCCTGTCTGCTGTGAAACATATAACCTCCGAAAAAAATGATTGCGCATACCGTATATATCGAATAATGCTACTCGTAAGTATGCAACTTACGAGTAGCATTATATGAAAAGCGGGAAAGGTTGTCAATATTGTGCGGCCGTTCAACTGTACGGCCATTCAACACCAATTTTAGGCTTATGACCATTCCTTTGCGCAGGCGATAAAATGTCAGTTTCCGATCCGCAAAGCAAACGAGCGCGGGAAGAATTGACATGTACAGCCCTAAGCATTAAAATACAGATAAAGGATCGCCGCTTTTGGACAGGCGGCTGTTCCTCATAAACTTCAAAGAGAGCAGAAACCACCAATCTTCAAGACTTGGCGGTTTCTGCTTTGTTCGCGCTTATCTTTCGATAAGGAGATGGTTATGCTGCGGGAGGAACGGGATTTGGATTGCGGCGCAAGGTCATAAGCCCGCAAGGACGCGCGAACTTATAACCCGGCGCGGGCCGAGAGTTCGCGCAGCAGCGCGAGCGCCTTTGGCGCGTCATTGTCCTCGTCGTCCGTCCGGCCCTCAATGCTGACCGCGCCCGTGTAGCCGCCCGCCTTTAGCGCCTCAAAGAAACCGGCGTAATCGTCCTCTTGGGCCGAAAGCGGATAGGCGCGGCTTTGCCCTTGCGCGACGTGCGTATGGCGCAAGAGACTGCCAGCCTCTGCGACGTTCTTGAGCGGCTCGTTTTCGCGGCGCATATGATAGAAGTCCGCGAGCAGCTTCACGCCCTCATGCGCGATTTCCCGCGCAAGCGAAAGGCCGTCCGCGACGGTGTTGACAAGGTTCGTCTCGCCCGTGTTCAGGGGCTCGATCACGATCGCAAGGTCCCGCGCCGCCGCGGCCTCGCCCGCGCGCAGGATCGCGTCCCGCAGTTCGGCGCGGGCGGCGGCGGGGTCGTATCCCTCCGGCGCCCGGCGCGCGCCGCCGCTGCCAAAGACGATATACTTTGCGCCGAGCGCGGCGACGCGAGGGGCCGCGTCGTCCAAATATGCGCGATAGGCCGCGCGGTCAGCGGCGGGGCCTATCAGCGTGATGCCGCGCGGCAAAAACACGTTGCAGGCCTCGACCGCAATCCCGCACGCGCGGAGCCGCGTCTCCGCAGCCGCAAGCGCGCGGGCGTCCATTTCGACGAGCGAAGTCACGGTCGGCTCGATGTAGTCAAACCCGAAGCGTGCAAACTTTTCCAATTTATCCAAACTCGTGCAGATTCCGATTTTCACAAGAACCTCCGTGTGGTCGCTCCGCCCCGCCGCAAATAGCGACAAAACGGAGGTGGGGGTGTGGAGAGGGGCATCGGTTCCATGGATTGGAGCCGATGTCTCCCGCAGGTTTCTGAATCGCCCCTCTCCCGCAGTGTAGGAGGGGAGCATCGAGGGCATCGGTATCCCGGTGGGATACCGATGTTACCCGTAGGTTTCTGAATAACCATAGGGTGCCCCATCGAAGCGTGAAACGGACTGTTTCACGCTAACGCGCCCCCTTTCACACGTTCCTCAACCGGGATATAGTCCGTATCGACGCCGAAATACCGCGGCCCGACAAGCTCCAGCCCCGCGGGGGAGCGCCACGTCTCAAAGCATTTTAAGCCGAGCATCAGCACGCGTTTGCCGTATTTGAGCGCGTCGGTCGGCACGGGCGTGAAGGTTTCGCTGTCAACGATGCAGATGAGGTCGGGGGTCGTCGCCAAAATCGTGCCGTCGACGGCCGCGAGCAGATTCTCGTTCTGAAACTCCGCGTGGGCGACGTGGCCTTTGTATTCGCCGATCCCTTCCAGAATGACTTTGCCGAAGTTGAACGCGCCGCGCGTCTCGCGCAAAACGTCCACGATCTTGCCCCGGAACATCTTAAAGCCCTCCGTCGCGGCGAAGAAATTGTCCTCCGGCGCGCCCGCGCCCTGCTTCACGGTCCGGATCGCCCTGCCGAGTCTCTCGCTTCGCGTCACGATGTCGCGGACGCCGTACTGCTTGACGATTTTGCCGTCCATGCAGTACAGGCTGATCGACACTGAACCGCCGCAGCTCATCGTGACGGCGCGCGCGAGGTCCTCCGTCCACTTGTTCGTGATCGTTTGGAAGATGGCCGTGTTGCCCTTTTCGTCGGTCAGCGCCATAGGCGTCGCCGAGACGCCCGCCATCGTGAACGTCACCATCTGCAGCTCGGGGAAGGCGCGGCCCATTCCGTCCGCGTCAACGATCGGCAGGCCAAGCCGGGCCGCGGCCGCAAAAGGGAGCATGCTGTTCACGCCGCCCGCCTCCATTGGCATGAACGCGTAAATCTCGCGCCCGAAAAACCGGCTGACCATGTCGTGCAGGCGCCGATACTCGCCGTTTCCGATCGCTTTTTCCGCGAGCACCGTCGGCGCGCCCATCATCGCGATCGGCACGATAAACGCGTCGTCAGGCACTTCGTCCACGGACAAAAGGCTCACTTCGCCGCATTCGGCGATCGCGTTGCACGCGATCAGCTTGCCGACGTAAGGGTCGCCGCCGCCGCCCGCGCCCAGAAGCGCCGCGCCGAGCGCGATGTCCTCTATCTCTTTGACTCCTATTTTCCGCAAGGATTTTCCCTCCGAGAATTTATATTTCCGCCGTCGCGTCTCCGCTCCACCAAACGCGGCCCTTGTCGCGGACGGGCAAGTAGGTCGACCGGCTGTGTCTGAAACCCATCCGTACAAACGTTTCAAGCATCATCAGCGACGCCTGCGCCGCCTCGATGACCGTTATGTCAAAGCCCGCCGCTTTCAGCCCCGCTTCCACCGCCTCTTTTACGCCGACCATCGCCGTGCAGCCGAGTACGATCACGCCCGCGCCGTCCTCCGCTATCGCCTTTTTGCTCTCGTCAATCAGAGCCGCGGTGAGCTTGTCCAAACCGTCAAGGTCCAGAACCGGGATACTGACATACCGCAGGGACGACACACGTTCCCGCAGGCCTTCTTTTGCGATCAGCCCGTTCAGCATGGACATAACGTCGGGCAGGACCGTTACAATACCGATTTTGTCGGAGATGCCGAGCGCGTAGAACACAGCGGGCTCAAAGCCGCCGAACACGGGAATATTCACGCTCTCGCGCGCCGCCCGGACGCCGGGGTCTCCGAAGCAGTCGACGAATATGCCGTCGAAGCCCTCTTTCTCCGCCTGTTTACACATCATCACGACCTCAGGCGACGCGAACACCTCGTCGTACTCGCTCTCAATGCTCGCGGGGCCATGCTGTATCCGCCGCGTCACGACTTCGGTTCCGTCCAGCAGGAACCGGCTGACGTATTGATCCATTTCGTCAGTCCATATATCGCTTGTAATCGGAATCAGGTTCAGCAGTTTCATTTCTTTGCCTCCAATCCATCCAATCTATCCAATTTGTCCAACCTGTGTGTATTGGCGCATCAGCCGGAGACTACCTTGCGTACATCGGCCGGGAATATCCGGATCAGCGCGATGTAGGCCGCCATCGAGACGACGATGCCGTTAATCGGCGCGATGAAGAACGGCAGCACGCTTGAAGTGATGTACGCCACCGCGGCGCCCAGCGCGAACGCGGCCAACCCGGCGACGTTGAAGCCGTTCGCGGCCACAAAGTTTTCGCGTTTGCCCTTTCCGATAATCCAGTACGACGCGATGATTACGCCCGCCACCGGCGGCACGAACGACGTGATTACGTTCAGGAACGACGTAAACCTGTCCATAATCCCGACCGCGCCGAGAATCGTGCCCAACGCGCCCGCGATTGCGGTCGCTATTTTGCGTTTGTCCTCGCCGAGCCCGAAAATATTCGATACGGCAATGCCGCCGCTGTAGGCGTTTGTGACGTTTGTCGTCCAAGTCGCGAGAATCAGTCCGATCAGTCCGATCGCCGGCAGCCCGAGGGCGGAGAACACGAGACTGATGTCATACTGCCCCGCGACGACGCTGCAAATCGCGCCGAGGAACAGGACGACCAAGCCGGACGGCAGAACGCCGATAACGGACGATTTGATCACGTCCCTGCGGTTCCGGGCGTAGCGTGAGAAGTCTGCGCTGATGACGCCGCCGACCGCGAACGTGGCGACGACGAGGTTAATACCGGAAATGATGCTCATCGGCGCGGGCGGAATATGCGCGCCCAGCCTCGCGATCCCGTCGTTCTGGAACAGCGCCGCAAAGAGCGCCCAAACCAGCACGATGATCAGCGCGGGCACCGCAATGTAGTTGAGGTATTTGACGGCGTTGTAACCAAACACGGCGGTCAGGAACATGATCGCGCCCCAAATCAGCGTACTGACGGGCGCGGGGATCACAAGCCCCGTCATATCGGCAATCATAAAGGAGAAGGAACTGCCGCAGACCGCCGACTGTATGCCGAACCAGCCGACGCACGCAATCGCGAGGATCAGGCTGATCAAGAAGCGCGCCCCGGTCTTGCCGAGCGCGGATTCGGCGAGCGATACGGTCGGAAGCCCCGTGTCGCAGCCCTGCATACCCATAAAGCACATAAACGCGCAGATGATGGCGTAGCCGAGCACGATCAGAATGAACATCGTGCCGAGCGGAAAGCCGGACGACAGCAGCCCTCCGACCATAAGGCACGGAACGCACACCATCGTCCCGATCCATACGGCGGCGAGGCTCACCCAGCTTTGCCGTTTGCTTTCCTCAATTTGAAAACCCGGCTGTGTGTTATCCTGCATAATGAATCCCCCCTTATTTAGTCCATTGGTCCATCAATCCATCTATCAATCAATCAATCGATCCATCCATTGATCTATTGATCTATCAATCAATCGATCCATAAATTCATAATGAACCGTTTAGAAGATTATACGGGGAGTTTTGTGATTTTCTTATGTCCAATCAGCTAATCTTGAAAGGGGAGTGGTTGTCCTTTTGGACAATCAAGAGTCGGCGCAGGGCCAAGCCGCGATAGACTTCAAGCGTCTCCGGCAGATGGCCGATTTTGAAACCGAGCCGCTCCCCGGCGCGTTTGATGCGGTATTTTACGCTGTTCAGGTGGATGTAAAGCCGTTCGGCGCAGTCGCGCATATTGCCGTCGGAGTCAAGCAGGAATACGGTCAGCGTTTCGAGCAGGTCGGCGGAAAAGATCGGGTCCCCCGTGTCAAGACAATCGAGCGGTGATATGTTCGCGCGGACAACCTGTTCCCCCCGTTCGAGGATCAGGCGGCACTCGTCCGCGAATGTCACGTCGTGAAGCGTGAATACGTTGCGGGAAGGGTAAATCAACCGCGTCGTCGCGAGCGCGTTCTGGATTGTAAGGTATACGCGCCGCACTTGCGCCGTATCCGAAAGATGCAGGCACAGAGTGACCACTGCCGAGACACCCTCCTGTTCAAGGGCCTCGCCGAGCGCTTCCGCGGCGGACGGCAGGTCGCTGTGCGTTGGCGTGTCGATGAAAGCCACGATGTCCGTGTTGTAGATGTCGGCGACGATCGTTTTGCAGATTGCGGCCAGCTCGGTTTTCAGAATTGAAACCGCCTTGTCAAAAACCGTTATGCCGCCGTCGACAGGCGTGATCAGCAGCATACTGTGGATAGACGCGATGTCAATGTTAAACGCGGCCGCGATGCGGCGCATTTTGATGGGCTCGTCCTGCAAAATCGCCTTGACGAGTTCGGGCAGGACCATTTCAGTATGGTTTTGACTCCACATGTTGACGGACATTCGCAAAACGTCGGCGATTTGTGCGGCGTCGTCAGGATTGATAGAGCCGTCCGCGCCGACGGAGACGTTGACGGAGGCCTTGGCGGGGACGTGGATCGCGGCGTCCGCGTCGTCCGTGTTGACGGAGACGTCCGTGTTGATCGAAACGTCCGGCGTGACGATGTAAACATTGAGCCGCGACCCTGTCGTTGTGCGGATTGTGCGAATTTCGCGGTGCGCGGCGTATTTGCCGCCATGGACCACCTCCGTGGCGTCGAGGTCGAGCGAACGCGGGTAACACGCCATATTCAGCAAATTGCCGGACGCGTCCGTCACAAG
>JAITSR010000082.1 GCA_031287655.1 Clostridiales bacterium | reverse complement strand
TTGGCAGTCCGCCTTATCACTGAGCAGGGAAGTATATTCACTGTATAATTCTCGGTAGTCCACTTCATCACCAATCCTTCCAAGACCATTTTACTATATTTAACCTAAATTATCAACATATAATATATGCATGAGGTTAAATAAGGCCTTGTGTGTGTTTTATAACCGTTCACGGAACAGATTAAAGATTAATGACTGTCAGTCGTTAATTGCTTCAATGCCCAGCGGCAGGGCTTGACGCGCGCGGCGCAAAAACCGACGAGCCGACGGACAGCCGCGGTTGACGCGCGGCGCAAAAAATAGTTTAATGAGCAGTATGGCAAACCACGCAAAAAACAACAATGAGAACAACGAGAACAAAACGGGCATAGAGGGCGTCGAGGGTACAGAGGGCATGGGGGGCGTCGGGGGCAAAGAGGGCGCCTCCGCCGCGCCGGGGCTGTCCATTCGGGAACGGTGGGACTCGCGCGGGCTGTGGCGGCTCGTCGCGCCGCTGATCGCGGAGCGGCTGCTGATTACGCTCGTCGGGATCATCGACATCGCGATGGTCTCGGTCGTCGGCGAGGAGGCCGTCGGCGGCGTCAGCCTTGTCGACTCCGTCAACGTCGTGCTCGTCGACGTGTTCGCCGCGCTGTCGACGGGCGGCGCGGTCGTGTGCAGCCAATACATCGGGCGGCGGGAGCAGGAGAACGCGGCGGACGCCTCAAAGCAGCTGCTCTACACCGTGACGGCGGTCTCGCTCGTGTTTATGGCGCTCACGATCCTTTTGCACCGGCAGATTCTCTCGCTGATCTATGGCAGCATCGACCCCGGCGTGATGGACGCCGCGATTATCTATTTCCTCTTTTCCGCGGTCAGCTATCCGTTCCTCTCCGTCTATACCGCCGGAACCGCGCTGTTCCGGAGCATGGGAAACAGCGTCGTCGGCATGGTGATCTCGCTGATTGTCAACGTCACGAACTTTGGCGGGAACTACGTTTTCATCAACATGTTCCACTGGGGCGTCGCGGGCGCGGCGCTGTCGACGCTGATCTGCCGGGTCGCCGCGGCGGGTGTCGTGATCTTCCTGCTCCGGCGGCAGACCGAGGGGCCGGTACACATCATCGGCATCACGCGCGTGCGTTTCGATCCGAAAATGATCCGCTCAATCATGCGCGTTGCGGCCCCGAACGGCGCGGAGGGCATGATGTTCCAAGTCGGCAAGCTCTTTCTCGCGCGGCTCGTCTCGTCCTTTGGCACCGCGGCAATCGCGGGCAACGCGATCGCGAACATTGTGATCTCGATCGGCAATCTGCCGGGCATTTCAATCGCGATGGCGCTGTTGACGATCGTCGGCCAGTGCGTCGGCGCGAAGGACTACGAAGCCGCCAAATATTATGTAAAAAAGCTGATCCGGATCAACTACGTCGTGATGGGCGCGTTAAACCTCACGTTTATTTTCACCATGCGCCCGTTTTTCCGGCTTTTCGCGCTGTCGCCGGAGAGCCTCGAGATCGCGTACATCTGCGGGATGTGCTTCTGCGTCGGCGCGCTCTTTATCTGGACGCCCGCCTACTGCCTCCCGTTCGCGCTCAGAGCCGCCGGGGACGGGAAATATACGATGGTCGTCGCCGGAATCGCGATGTGGGCCGCGCGCGTCGGCGTCGCTTACCTGCTCGCGGCGATCTTCGGGGCGCGCGTCGGCGCGTTATGCGTGTGGATTTCAATGCTGTGCGAGTGGGCCGTGCGCGGCAGCTGCTTTACGGTGCGGTGGTTCAACGGCAAATGGCGAAGTAAGGTCGTAATCGTAGAGTGATTCGTACTTTTTCACCGCGGAAAAAGTACCAAAAACGCGAATAAATGGAAGGGGATGGGAAAATGGATAAAAGTGAGAACAAAATCGGGAAGGTTTTTAAGCCTGTGCCGTACCGCGAGGTGCGCATTACCGGCGGCTTCTGGAAGGCTTGGCAGGACGTGGCCGCGGAGCGCACGGTCCCCGCCGTTTACCGCCAGTTCGAGCAGACGGGCCGCTTTTTCGCGCTGACGCACGAATGGCGGGAGGGCGACCCGCACAAGCCGCACATCTTTTACGATTCGGACGCCGCAAAGTGGATCGAGGGCGCGGCTTACTCGCTGTTCTTCCGCCCGGACGCGGAGACGGAGCGCCGGATCGAGGCGCTGATCGACCTGATCGAGGCCGGCATGTCCGCGGAGGGCTATTTTAACAGCTACTATCAGACGATAGAGCCGCACGCGCGGTGGACGCGGCGCGAAAACCACGAGCTTTACTGCGCCGGGCATTTAATCGAGGCCGCGACGGCCTATTATGAGGCGACGGGCAAGCGCCGGTTTTTGGATTTGATGCGCCGCTTCGCAGAGTATATCCGCCGGACTTTTGCGGTCGAGCGGTCGGCAAAATTTGAGACGCCGGGGCATGAGGAAATCGAGCTCGCGCTCGTGCGTCTGTGGCAGTGTACGGGGGAGCGGCAATGGCTCGAGCTCGCACTGCGCTTTGTCGAGCGGCGCGGCAAAAATCCGGAGGAACACTGTTTTGGCTGGTTCTCGCCGTCCTACGCGCAGGATCAGGCGCCCGTTGCGGAGCAGGGGACGGCGGAGGGGCATGTCGTGCGCTTTGGCTACCTGTTCACGGCGGTGGCGGACCTCGCGCGCGAGACGGGCGACATGGCCTTGCTCGCCGCGTGCCGACGCGTGTGGCGCGACGTGTGCGACCGCAAGCTGTATGTGACGGGCGGCGTCGGCAACATGAAGCACGGCGAGGCTTTCGGCCCCGCGTATTTTCTGCCGAACTTTGAGGCGTACACGGAGACGTGCGCGTCGATCGCGCTCGCGTTTTTCGCGCGGCGTCTGCTCACAATCGACCCGCGCGGCGAATACGCCGACATCGCGGAGCTCGAATTTTACAACGGCGCGCTGGCAGGGATTTCACTCGACGGCGTCGGCTTTTTTTACGAGAACCCGCTGAGCTTTCGGCCGTCCGACCAGACGTTCCTGAACGCGCACCGCGCGTCCGGGCGGCCCGTGCGGCGCGTCGAGGTCTTTGACTGCTCGTGCTGCCCGCCGAATATCCTGCGGATGATCGCCTCGATCGGCGAATGGGCATACGGCGTCAGCGAGGGCGGCGGCCCGGGGCAGGGCGGCGGCGAACCCCCTGTTTTGCTCGTCCACCACTACCTTGAAAGCACGGCCCGGCTCACGTTTGCGGGCCACATGCTGACGCTCCGTCAGGAGACGCGCTATCCGTGGGACGGCAAGGTCTCGCTCACGATCCGCGTGGACGGCGCCGAATCCACAGGCGAAAACGGCGCCTCCGTAGGCGCCGAGGGTGCAAGCGCCGAATCCACGGGCGGTGGCGCAGCCTCAACCATAACCTGCACGATCGGCCTGCGCGCGCCCGGCTGGTGCGAGTCGCCTAAGGTCAACTACGAGACCGTTCAAAAGGACGGCTACCTCTATATCACGCGGGAGTGGCGCGACGGGGACGTGATTTTGCTCGACCTTCCGATGGAGGTCACGGAGCTCGAGGCAAACCCCTATGTCTCGCAGGATGCGGGGCGCGTCGCGCTCCGGCGCGGGCCGATCGTCTATTGCGTCGAGGGCGCGGACAACGGCGAGCGCCTAGAGGACCTTTTGATCCCCACAAACGCCGCGGACGCCGGTTATGAGGCCGTTTGGGACGACGATCTGCTCGGCGGCGCCGTCGCGCTGCGCTTTTCCGCGGCGCGCCGCAAGCCATTTAGCGCCCTCTACCGCAAGTGGCAGCCGGAATACGAGCAAACCCGCGTCACGGCGATCCCCTATTACGCGTGGGGAAACAGAGAAGAAGGTGAAATGACTGTCTGGATCAGAAAGGCGTAGACGGAATACCGATTCGGATCAAAAGGCGTAGACAAAATGATCGTCTGGTTCAGAAAAGTATGGGCATGGGCATGAGCCTTTCGCCTTTTCCCTATTTTAGCGCGGCCGGTATCCAGATCTCCACATTGCAAATATCGGCCGCCTCGTCCCACGACACATATTTTTCAATCGTGGGCAGCCCCGATTTTTTATATTTGCTCTGCGGAAGAAACTCGTTGTTGATACGCTCCCAAACATAACCCAGCGTCTGCCCCGTAATCGAACCCGCGGCCTCAAATTTCAGCCACGTCGCGGCGGGATATGTGAAGCTGTCAAAGCCCTCCGGCGGCTCTTTGTCATACTCCACGGCGCACATATAGTCGTCGCTGCCGTCTTGGCCAAAGCCGAAGCACAGGCCGAGGTCAAAAAACCGACCGAACAGCTTTTTTGCCGCGTCGTTCGTGCCGTCGGCTTTCACGATAGCCCATGTGCCTCCGCCGTATGGCGTGACGCGCCGTATCCCGGCGACGCTGAACGACCCGCGCTCGATGATTGTGTAATCCATTTTATCCACTCCTTTGATTGTTAAGGCGAATTGCAGGCGGCAGTAGAATGTCAGCTTGACGCCCGGCTTTTTGGCTTCCGTGGGCGAAACGCCGTGCATCCGTTTGAACGCCACGGTAAACGCGTCCGCGGATTGATAGCCGTACTTTAGCGCAATGTCGATGACCTTCGCGTCCGTGTTCTGCAAATCATGGGTCGCCATCGTCAGTTTGCGGCGGCGGATATACTCCGACAGCGGCAAGCCGGAAATTTGCGTAAACGAGCCCTGAAACAAACCGAAAGAACACGCCGTAATCCTGCAAAGCGCCGCTTCGTCTATCGGTTCGTCGCCGTCGATATGCGCCTCGATATAGTCTACGGCGGCGTTCATTCGGTCTACCCAGTCCATGCGATCACCCCATTCTGTCTGCCCGGTCCATGCGGTTTACCTCTCAATCAAGAGTTTACTTCTTTTTGCCGGGGTATGCACGTCATTTTCGCAAGAGGGAATAACGGTAAGCGGGACGCCGTTTGCCGCATCCATGAAGTCCTTTCGGGAGCTCACGCCGAGCTTTTTGTATATCTTTTTCACATGGGTCTTGATTGTGTTGACGGACAGGTCCAATCTCTCCGCCGCCTGCCGGACGGCGCAGCCTTGCGCGAACAAATCGTACACATTTCGCTCTGCGCCGGTGAGCGTGAGCAGCCTTTCCGAAAGCGGGACGACGTCCGAACCGGCGGATCGCACGGGCGACGTGATCTGCGATGCAGGCGCGGCTTGCTCGGCCCGCACGAGCGACGCGGCTTGCACGGCCTCCGCGAGTTCTGTTTTTCGCATATCGTCGAGCGTCCGGATATACGCCGCCACAGCCCGAAGCTCGCCCCCGTCCATGCGGAGTATTTTTTCCACGGTACTCTCCTGCAAGCATCGGTTGGCGTCGGACGTGCGAACCGGCCCGCCGCCCGTCAGCACCCATTCGGCGCGATAGGCGTAAGTCGTCTCAATCAGCCTCGCGAGCGGCCGTGAAACCATTTTCTTTCTTCCGTTTACCAACAGGGAAACATAGTTCGCGCTGATTCCGAGCGCTCTCGCAAAATCCACGTTCTTTAAGCGCTGTTCTCTGAGTATCCGCGCAATGCGTTCACTCAACCCCGTTTGGCTCACCACCTGTCACCTCTCCCTCGTCCTTCATCATCTTCATATAGCCCAGGAGTTCCTCGCGGGAGGACACCCACAGCTTGTCGTAAATATGCCGGTTGTGCATCTTGATCGTGTTCGCGGAGCGGTACAGCAGCGCGGGCATATCCTTGGCGCGATGCCCCTGCGAATACAGATCAAACACCTCCCGCTCGGTTTTGGTCAGCGTGGCGAGGTTCTTTTTGAACGCTTCGTAAGCCTCGCGGCTCGGCGGAACGATTTTTTCCGCCTCCGCCTCCGCGCCCAGCTTTTTAAGTCTCCGCTCCATCTCCCGGCGCTCGGTTTCCCGCGCGGCGTTCTGCTCGGAGAGAAAATCCAAAAGGTCGTCGATCTCCGGCACGTTAGTGGGTTCAAAGCCCGGCCTGCCGCGCCGTTTGACCTGCTCCAGCCCGCTCAGCACCGGGGCGAGATAGCGGCGGCTCAAAAAGACCGCCAGACCTATCGCGCAGACGAACAGGGACGCGAGCAGCGCGGTAATGCCGCGGTTTTTCCCGGCGGCATAGGCGGCCAGTTCTGATTCCGGCACAAGCACAGCCAGACGCCACTCGCCGCTGTGCGCCGTGTTTTTGGAATACAGGCTTATGCGCGCGGACAGCCCCAAACAGCGGTTTCCGGCCGATTCAAAGGCTTGCAGGCCGTGGCGGGAATCCGATACGGTCAGCACACCGTCCGTGATCAGAGGGATCGTGCAGGAGAACATCGCCGCGCCGGTATTCAGCGAACCGCCATCCATGACGGGCGCCAACACGACGGTGGTGTCCGAGAACACCGATGTGTCGGGGCGGTACTGCATTTTGAACAGCAGATCGTTGACCTCCAAACCGCAAATCCCCAAAACCGCGCCGTCTTGCGCTGTCATCGGGACGCAGAGCAGCATCGCGTCGTCATAGTCCCCGGTCAGTGTTTCGGCGGGGTTCCAGTAATATGTCCGTGTGGCCGGTAAAGAACCGTCCGCGCCCGCGATCGCCTTGTGAAAGAAATCGCCCCCGACGACGGGAAACTCCATCAGCCATTGGGGGATCACAAAGAAATTGCGCTCTCTGGCAATGGCGATCGGCCCCCGCAGATAGTACAGAGACGGCTCGGAATAGGTGAGCGCGTTCGGCTCCATGTTGCGGAAAAAGAAGCCGGCGCGGGAGTTTGTGTCAGGGTTGATCGTAGCGTCCAGTATCATGAACACCGCGCTGGTCCTGTTCCGTTCCAGCGCGGCGATGGCGGGGTCGACGCACTCGCGCAGGACGTCCGTGAGCAGTTCGGGATGCGCCCCAAGCTCGGAGGCACGGACGCCCTTTTCGTCCAACTCCGCGCCGATTTGCGCGGCGAGCCTGCCGGAGAGGGCGATTCCCTCAGCCGTCAGCGCGCCGTAAGCGTTCGCGGCTTTTTCAGAAAGGTGGCTGAGCTCGTTATGCAAGAGCATGCGGCTCTCGTTCATGCCGACCGCGAACACGCCGGACGCGGAGAGGATCGCGGACAGCGCCAGCACGATGGCGGCGGCGAACAGCGCGAGGAAGGCGAACAGCCGCAAACGCAAGCCAATTGACAATTTAAAATGGAAAATTGAAAATGGTTTATGCCGCACTTGTTCCCCTCCTTTCCCTGTAAACATTTTATTCTTGCGGTCTTTATCACGAGTTTTCAACTTTGGATGTTTTCACGATAGCAGTCAACA
>JAITSR010000055.1 GCA_031287655.1 Clostridiales bacterium | reverse complement strand
GTCTCGTTCAAGATGCAGAAGAACCGCCCCGTACTCACGATTATCATGGAGATGTTCCCGACCTCGATCCGGGTCGGCTCGTTCGCGTTGCTCTGGGCGATCCTCATAGGCGTCGCGCTCGGCTCGTTTGCGGCGTATCGGCGCGGCCATCTTGCGGACAGCGTGCTGCGCGTCATAACGACGATGGGCGTCGTCGTCCCGGCCTTTGTCACGGCAAGCATCCTGCTCGTCGCGATCTCGGGCCGGTTCCCAAAGATATTTCCGAGTATCGTCGACAGGAGCGCGCCTTGGCACGGCTATATCCTGCCGTGCTTCACGCTCGGCCTGAACCCGATGTGCAACATCGCGCGCTACACGCGGGCCGCGATGCTCGACGCGCTCGGGCAGGAGTATATCCGGACGGCGTATTCCAAGGGGCTCTCCGCGCGGCGCATCATCTTTAAGCACGCGCTGCGCAACGCCCTGATCCCCGTGATCTCCTACATCGGGCCGATGGTCGCGTATATCCTGACGGGCGGCTTTGTCGTCGAAACCGTGTTCAATATCCCCGGGCTCGGGCGCTATTTTATCCAGAGCGTCCAAAACCGGGACTATCCGGTCATCATGGGGACATCGATGTTCCTCGCGTCGTTCATTATTCTGATGGCCTTTGTCGTGGATATTCTGTATAAGGTCGTCGATCCGCGTATTGACCTTACAAAGGAGGCGGAGTGATTTGAGCGACATTTTGGACAATCCGGACCGGCGGGCGGATTCTGCGGCGAACCCGGCGGCGGACCACGCGGCTATCCCCGCCGACGCGGATTTTATGCCCTCGACCACTGAGGAAAAAGAAGCCTTTATTTCGCCGCGCAAAAGCGTTGGCTACTGGGCTGACGCGTGGCGGCGGCTCAAACAGAACCGCGTCTCGATGGTCGCGCTCGGCGTAATCGTCGTCCTCGCGCTATTCGCGTTCGTCGGTCCCTCGCTGATCCCCTACAAATACAATCAGCAGGTCCGCACGAGCCTGAACCTCGCGCCGCTGCAGTACAGCGAGGCGGAGCTGGCGCAGATTGCCGAGGGCGGAAAGGTGTTCCCGCACATCTTTGGGACGGACACGCACGGCCGCGATACCTTTGTCCGAACGATGATCGGGGCGCGCGTCTCGATCGCGATCGGCGTGTTCGCCGCGCTGCTCGTGCTCGTGATCGGCGCGATCTACGGCGCGATCTCCGGCCTGCTCGGGGGCATTGCCGACAGCGTGATGATGCGGATTGTCGAGATACTGTCCTCGGTGCCGGACATCCTTGTCGTGCTCCTGATCGCGGTCACGCTAAAGCCCGCGCTCGACGGTTTTGTGAACGCGAACAAGGAGAACCCGCTCGTCCGGCCGATCATGGTACTGGGGCCGAGTCTGATCGCGATTTTTATCGCTTTTGCGCTGCTCTATTGGGTCACGATGGCGCGGATCGTCCGCGGGCAGGTGCTCCAGCTCAAGCGGCAGGAGTATGTCACGGCGGCGCGCGCGCTCGGCGCGGGGAACGCGCGTATCATCAGGCGGCATCTGCTGCCGAACTGCATCGGCCCAATGATCGCCGCGACATGTCTGGAAATCCCGACCGCGATTTTCCTTGAGAGCTTCCTCTCGTATCTGGGCGTCGGCGTGCAGGCCCCGCTGACAAGCCTCGGCTCGATGTGCTCCGACGCGCTCGGCGGCATGTACACCTACACATACCGCCTGATTATCCCGGCGCTGATCCTTTTGACGCTGCTGCTCTGTTTTAATCTGTTCGGCGACGGCCTGCGGGATGCGCTGGACCCGAGACTTCGTAAGTAAGATGTGGAGGCAGCCAATGGCCGTCCGTAAAAGGAGATGAGATACGCGAATGATTACTGATTACAATGGCGCGGGCGGCGGCGGTGATGTGCTGCTGTCGGTCCGCGACCTAAAGGTCTCATTTTTCACACCGGCGGGCGAGGTGAAGGCCGTCGGCGGTATTTCATATGAGCTGCGCCGCGGCGAGGTGATCGGCATTGTCGGCGAGAGCGGCAGCGGCAAGAGCGTTGAGGCGTATTCGATCATGGGGCTGCTCCAGAGCCCGGGGCGCGTCGTCGGCGGTTCCATCTGGCTCGACGGCGAAAACGTGCTCGAGTATGACAAGCGGCAAATGCAGACGCTGCGCGGCGGCAAGGTTTCGATGATCTTCCAGAACCCGATGACGAGTCTGAACCCCGTGTTCACGGTCGGCAACCAGATTCGCGAGGCGCTCCTTGCGCACCGTGCGGCGGGCAGGGCGGAGGCGGACGCGCGCGCGGTCGAAATGCTGGACCTCGCGGGGATCAATAATCCCGAAAAGCGGATGCGGCAGTATCCGCACGAGTTGTCCGGCGGTATGCGCCAGCGCGTGATGATCGCGCTCGCCCTGATCTGCGAGCCGGACCTTTTGATCGCGGACGAGCCGACGACCGCGCTCGACGTGACGATTCAGGCGCAAATCCTGTCCCTGATGGAGCGAATCCAAAAAAAGACAAAGATGGCGATTATCTTTATTACGCACAACCTCGGCGTCGTCGCGGATATTTGCAGCCGCGTCGCCGTGATGTACGCGGGATATATTGTAGAGACCGGCCCGGTGGACGAGATATTTTACAGGCCGCGTCACCCCTACACGATCGGGCTTCTGCGGAGTATGCCGCGCGTCGACGCGGACGAGTTTGAGCGGCTTATCCCGATCGACGGGACGCCGGTCGACATGCTGAACCCGCCCTCGGGCTGTCCTTTCGCGCCGCGCTGCCGGAGCTGCATGAAAATCTGCCTGCGTCTCTATCCGCCGTCCGCGGACTTTGGAGGCGGGCATATCGCGAGTTGTTGGCTCTCGGAGCGCGGCAAGAGTGTTTCCGCGGCGGCCGCGGCCGTGGCGGCAGCCCACGCCCCCGCTGCGGCGAAAGGCGAAGGGGGCGATGCGTATGAGTGAGTCGGCCGTAAAAGTCGGGGCGGACGCCGCCGCCGCAAGCGCCGTCGACGCAAAGGGCGGCGCAGCCGTGAAGGGCGGCGCGGTTCCGCTGATTGAGCTTGTCAACCTGAAAAAATACTTTGTAATCAAAGGCGCAAAGCAGGGGAGCCGCCACGTCCACGCGGTGGACGACGTCTCGCTCTCGATCCGGCAGGGCGAGACGCTCGGACTCGTCGGCGAGTCCGGCTGCGGCAAAACGACGCTCGGACGCACGGCGCTCCGCCTGTATGAGCCGACCGCGGGGCGTATCCTGTACCGCGGCGAGGACATTACGGACGCAAAAATGCTGCCCTACCGGCGCAAAATGCAGATCATCTTTCAAGACCCCTCGGCGAGCCTCGACCCGCGCATGACAGTCGGCGAGATCGTCGGCGAGGCGATCGACATTCACGGCCTCGCAGAGTCCAAGGCCGCGCGCCGCGAGCGGATTTCGGCGCTTTTGGATCGCGTCGGGCTGAACAGCGAGCAGGCGAACCGCTACCCGCACGAGTTTTCCGGCGGGCAGCAGCAGCGGATCGGGATCGCCCGCGCGCTCGCGGTCGAGCCGGAGTTTATCGTGTGCGACGAGCCGATCTCGGCGCTCGACGTCTCAATCCAGTCACAGATCGTGAACATGCTCGACGACATGCAGGATCAGCTCGGGCTTACATATCTCTTTATCGCCCACGACATTTCGGTTGTGCGCTATATTTCGGATCGAATCGGCGTGATGTACCTTGGCAAGCTCGTCGAGCTCGCGGAGAGCGGCGAAATCCATAAAAATCCGCTGCATCCTTATACGCGGACGCTGTTCGCGGCGGCGCCGGTCCCGGACCCCGAGAAGAACCGGGGCAGGACGCGCGCGGTGCTTGAGGGCGACATTCCAAGCCCGATCAACCCGCCGCCCGGCTGCCGCTTCCATACGCGGTGCCCGAACGCGGAGCCGCGCTGCTCCGCGGCCGAACCCGAGTTCCGGGAGTATTCGCCCGGACACTACGCCGCCTGTCACCTTTTGTAGGCGACGCAGTGTCCGGGCAGGGGATTGACAAGGGCATCAATTCCCCAGTGGGGAATTGATGTTTCCCGCAGGTTTCTGGATCAATCGCCCTTTGTTACAAAATACCACTATAAATAAAAAAGCATGAAAAGGGAGGAATTTGTAAGATGACAAAACACAACAGAAACAGCGGACACAACCGACGCAGGGCACTGCTCGCCGCCGTGCTCTCCGCGCTGCTGCTGCTCGCGGCGCTCGCGGGCTGCTCCGGCGGCGCGGAAACCACGACGACGGCCGCGGCCACGACCGCCGCCGCCGAAGCTGCGACGACCGAAGCCGCGACGACTGCGGCCGAAGCGACGACAGCCGCGGCGACAACCGCCTCGGACACAACAGCCGCAGCGGTCGCGCAGACGACCGACGCCGCGCAGACGACCGTGCAAATCGCGGCGTCCGGCTCGGGCTCGGACTTTGACCTGCGGCTCTGCATCGCGGCGCAGGCCAACACGATCGACCCGCAGCTTTCCAGCGCGATGGACAGCGCGGTCATGCTGCACCACCTCTATGAGGGCCTGATGAAGTGGGTCGACGACGGCGCGGGCAACGCGATTCTGGCCCCCGGTCAAGCCGAGAGCTATGACAAGGTCGAAAACGCCGACGGCACGATCACCTATACCTTCCATCTGCGCGACGGCATCAAGTGGAGCGACGGCCAGCCCGTGACCGCGCAGGACTTCGTGAACGGTATGCAGCGCCTCGTAACCCCGGCGACCGCGGCCGACTACTCCTACATTGTCGACGGCATCATCGTGAACGCTCATGAGATCATGAACCCGACGAACGCCGATGCGATCGCCGCGACGCCCGAAGGGCAGGAGCCTCCCGCGGCCGAGTATTCAAAGCAGCCGCAGGACCTCGCGGTCACGGCCCCCGACGACAAGACGCTGACGATCACGACCGTCACGGAGTGCCCCTATTTTGAGGAGCTGCTCGCGTTCCCGCCGCTGTTCCCGACGCGCAAGGACGTCATCGACGAACACGGTGACCAGTGGACGTTCTCCCCCGCGACCTACATCAGCAACGGGCCGTATAAAATGTCCGCGTGGGAGCAGGACAGCTTTATCGAGATGGTCAAAAGCGAGAACCACTACGACTACGAGAACCTCGGCCCGCGCTCGATCCGCTTTGCGCTGATGGCGGACGCGAACGCGATGTACGCGGCGTTTAACAACGGCGAGCTCGACTTTATCGAACAGCTCCCGGTCGACGAGATTCCGAAGGAACTCGCGAGCGGCAGGCTGACTGTCGTCGACTACATCGGCACATACTATGTGTCCTTCCAAGTGCAGAAGGCCCCGTTTGACGACGCGCGCATCCGGGAGGCGTTTACGCTCGCGATCGACCGCAACCATATTGTCACAAACATCACGCGCACCGGCCAAAAACCCGCTTCTGGCTTCGTACCCGCCGGTATCCGTGACGCCGACCCCTCCGGGGACGACTTCCGCACGCAGGGCGGCCCGTGGTACAGCGTCGCCGAGGCGGACTATGCGGCAAATTGCGAGCGCGCCCGCACGCTGCTGGCCGACGCCGGTTATCCGGGCGGGCAGGGCTTCCCGACCGTCGAATACCTCTATAACACAAACGACAACCACCGCGCGATCGCCGAAGCGCTGCAGGCCGACTGGGAGCGCGAGCTTGGCGTGACCGTCACGATCGCGAATCAGGAGTGGGGCGTGTTCCTTGAGACGCGCAAGAACGGCGAATATCAGATCGCGCGCAACGGCTGGATCGGCGACTACAACGACCCGATTTCGTTCCTTGAGATGTGGGTGTCGGGCAGCGGCAACAACGACGCGCAGTATCGCAACCCGGCGTTCGACCAGCTGATCCTCGACAGCCGCACGGAGACCGATCCGGCAAAGCGTATGCAGATTCTGCACGACGCGGAAAAGCTGATGCAGGACGACTTCATGCTGGGGCCGATCTACTTCTACACGCAGATGTATATGAAGGACCCGGCAATCAAGGGCATGTACTACACGCCGCTCGGCTACTTTTTGTTTAACTACGCCTCCCGTTGACGCAATACACGGGTAAAGAATCATATCGCGCAATCCGCCGCAAACTCTGTTGGACGCTGTTCTTTTCGACAGGGTTTGCGGCGTATGCCTATGCCGCGGCGCACCCGGAGGCGACCGAGCGCCGCTATTCGCGCGGCCTCTATCCGCTGATCGCCCGACACTGGTTCCCGGTCACGTCGTCCGTCCGCTTCTCAATCGCGGAACTCATCGTATACGCGCTCGTCTTTCTTGCGCTCGTGCGGGTCCTGAGGGGCCTCGCGGGCGTGGTTCGGGAGCGGGCGGCTGCCGGGCGTTTTTTCTATCTGCTCGACCTTTTGATGTCCGGCGCGGTCTTTTTTTCCGCGCTGTGTTTTCTGGCCATCGCGACGTGGGGGCTGAACTACAACCGGCTCCCTTTTGCCGAGACCGCCGGGCTCGACGTCGGGGAGGCGCCCGTGAGCGAGCTCGCCGAAGCCTGCGGCAGACTTGCGGAGCGGGCGAACGCGCTTCGCGGCGCGGTGCGGGAGGACGGGCAGGGTGTGATGGCGCTCAGCGTGCCGATGCGCAATACGCTCGACCGGGCAAAAGACGGTTTTTGGGCGGCGGAGGCCGACTTCCCGACGCTCGCGGACATAGAGCCGGGACGGCCGAAGCCCGTGCTTGCCTCAAAGCTGATGAGTTATTCCGGTATTACGGGCATCTTTTTCCCGCTCACGGGTGAGGCAAACGTAAACACGAACATCACGGACGCGGAGGCCCCGTTCACGATCTGCCACGAGCTCGCGCACCAGCTCGGATACGCGCGCGAGGACGAGGCGAACTTTATCGCGTGGCTCGCCTGCAAGGACAGCCCGTATGAGGATTATCGGTATTCCGGGGAACTGATCGCGCTCACGCACCTGTTGAACGCGCTCCGCGGACAGGATGAATCCGCGTGGAGCGCCGTCCGGGCGACGTGCTCGCCCGCCGTAGAGCGCGACCTTGCGGCGATGGGTCTGTTCTGGCAGCGTTATGAGGGTCCCGTGAGCGAAATTTCCACAACGATCAACGACACCTATCTGAAAGTCAACCGCCAGCCGGACGGCGTTCAAAGCTACGGGCGCATGGCCGACTTGGTTATAGCATATATGCGCGACGAACAATAGGGGCTCTAAGGTTTTTCAAATTTGCAATTCACAATTTTCAATTCAGATTGCGCGCCGCATCTCCTTGCAAGCGGCGGATAGACTCGATATTGTTATAGGTGCGAATCGTGTCAGGATGTTCGTTGCCCAATATGTTTTTGCAGATTGCCAACGCTTTCCCATACCATTCCAACGCCCTGCCATAGTCGCCCTGATTTTCGTGGACAGAAGCGATATTGTTATAGACATCGGCTGTGCCGGGGTGATCCTTACCCAACACTGATTCGCGGATAGCCAACGCCTTTTCATACCATTCCAAGGCTTGTGCATAGTCGCTTTGCTCGTGATAGACTGTTGCGATATTATTGTAAACAAAGGCTGTATCAGGATGTCCTTTACGAAGCGTCTTTTCGAAGATGTCCGACGCTTTCCCATACCATTCCAAGGCCTTGTCATAGTCGCCCTGATAGTCGTAGATCGCCGCGATATTGTTATAGCTTTCAGCCGTGCCCGGATGCTCCTTGCCCAACAACTTTTCACGGATCGCTAACGCCTTCTCTAACCATTTTAAAGTTTTTCCATAGTCGGCCTGATCGTAGTAGACCCTTGCAACATCGTCATAGCTTTCAGCCGTGCCCGGATGCTCCTTGCCCAATACCTTTTCACGGATCAGCATCGCCGCATTCAGGCTTTCCAACGCCTCATCATATTGAGCCATTCGCAGGAAGGCATTACCGATGAGCGTATGCTTGTCTGCGTTGGGCAGGTTTTCTTCCCAGCTTTTTGACCACTCATTGAGGATTGGTAAAATATTGGAGACAGTTGAGTAATAGCGGCTTTGAAGCATGTCAGGGCAATCCAGCCATGTCGATAACACATCAAGGTACAGCTGCTCAGTCTGGGCCGACCGCGTGGTTTGAAGCCCGTCGCGCGTAATTTCGCTTGCCAGCTCATCAAAACGTAGACGTGCATATTTCATCGCGCTGACAGATATGGTATTTCTGTCAATCATATCGCCGATTGTGATAATTCCTGCGTTGCCGATGGTATGAATATCCGGTTTCTCGCTCTCCGGCAAAAGATTGCCAAAGTGGAAGTTGGCAAAGAAAAACGAGTTAAAGTCGGGCGCACGACGCACCATTTCAGTTTTAAACGAGTCTGTCATTCCCAGCAAAAATAATTTTTCTTCGCGCGCCCAAGGGTCGCGCATGAAATTCAGTCTGCCAAAGAATTGCGCGCGTTCTTCATCTTTCGCGAAAAGCTGCAAGTTGTAAATGACATATGCTTGCGCGCCGCTGTGATTTTGTATGAGCCTTTGTATATACCCTATCGTAAACAACTCGGTGTTATTGATACCGTCAATCATAACGATTTTATCATGCTTGAAGGTTTCGCGGATTGCCGCGGCGACTGCCGCCTGCCCTCTTGCGGTATCTGTCGTAAAGCATAGAAACCCACGCTTCGTATATTGCAGGGCAATCATCATTTTTTTTATTTCCAGTTGGACGTCCTGTTCAGTACACACCATATTAGTTGTCCCTGATTGTTTTCTTAAATCATCCCGTTTTCTTCCATCCATTCTACCACCAACGGGTGCGCGTCCACCCAACGCGTGCCGTTATATTCAAGCGCCGCTCCGCACTGCAGCAGTTTCATGAGCGGCGCGTCAGAATGGTAAACTTTTTCACCGCCGATGATTATTTTCAGACGCTCAAATCCTTCTTTGTCGAAACGTTTGCTGATATCAGAGCGCATTTTAGTGAGCGCAACCTTTGCATCCCTCATTTCAATCCTGCCTCGGCCGCCTGCCAAAGCGTTAAGGGTCGCATAATATACGGCATATAAAAGGTCACGGATGAAACCGCCTGTTTTTAGAACGATTAACGAGAGCACGCCCTCATCCATGAGACTGTCGTCCACGCGTTTGAGAATCATTTTTTTTAACACCTGACAGCCGGGCAGATTTTCCGGCGGTTCGTTTTCGTTTTCATACACGCGCTCATTCTGATTCCATGTCCGGAGCTTTATCATGGGCAGAGTTTGAATATCGGCGTAATAATTCTCTATTTGGTTAAAATCCGACATATACGTCAATCCGATTGGAAACGATATTACCATGTTCGCGTATAGGCGCGCCAAATCCTGACTGTGTGCGCGAAACAGCGTCATGGCAGGTTCTTCATCGATTTTTTCAAGACTGTCCAACAGGATGATCGGGTATGCGTCGGCTTTGCCTTTTTTTGCGGCGGCATCCTTCACGTCCGCCAAGACGTCGTTGATCATCCCAATGTATGTGTTAATATCCGGCTTCATATTTTCCCGCCATACTTCGCGATAGTCGGACTGAATCTGCATGGATGCGCGTAGATTTCCGACGATCGACAGCACGGCTGACAGCAGCTTAGGCGTTTTGGCCTCAAGAGACGCTTCAAGCTCGGATTGCGTTAGACCGCTGGACGCGCGTATTTTTTCATGCTCGGAGCGCAAATAGTCTTTTATTCCCGTCAACTTGCGGTCGTCAACATCCAGTTCGTTCGCTCTGGCGTATTCCAGCAGGGTCTCCAGTATAAATATCAACAGGTCGGTGTGCGTTAGCGTAGTAAAATCAAGCTTCCCCTCAATGTTTGCGTAACACACAAAGAAGTTGTTTTCTGCAAGTTTTGTTCGCAAACGGAAGAGTTCCGTGGATTTCCCGCTGCCCATGTGCCCGGAATACAGAATCCGGCATGGGTCTTTCGCCCTGCTGATCGAAAAATACATCATCTCGATGACATCATTGCCGTTTTCAGAGACTCTGGACGGCATGGTGTTGACATAATAATCATCGTAATCGTGCTTTTTCTCAATTGCTCCAATCTGCAGCACGCTCAGCGCGTCGTCGAGGTTTTGTGCCGGACCGCCCATGTTCATCCCTCCCATTTTTTAGTCCTAATACGGTTCGACCGCAGTTGTCTGCGAAGCGAAAAGCATTTACAGCAAGTATACCACAACTGGGCGGGCGGTCAAAGTATCATCCGCCGGAAGCTCTGCCGGACATCTCCCGAGCGCCTCCCGGACGTCTGCCGGATACCCGGATATTGACTTGACCTGTTTACTTGGTACCCCAAAACACCACAGCGTCACAGTATGGTTACATAAAAATTTCAATCTTGTTTCGATATATGTGCAGTCATTGATTTTTTAATCAAATTGTTGTATCATTACAATATCGTGAATTATCAAAATTTTGCCGTTCAGAGAGGATCGCGGTGACGGAGAGAGCCATGCCAAACGGAAGAAAAATCTATTTTAAGACTTTCGGAAATTTTGATATACTGGTCAACAAGGTTTCCGTCCTCTCCAAAGGATTCCGGCAGCAGGGCTTTAATAAACTGCTCGTGTTTTTTTTGCTGAACAGGGACCGCGTGTTTGGGATCAGCACGCTGATTGAGAAGGTCTGGCCCAACAAGGAGTACCACGACAACAACTCGATCATGCGCACGCAAATCTTCCGATTAAAACGCCAGTTGGCGGAGCTTGTGCCGGATCTCGAATTTTCGCTCGAATTTTCGCACGGCGGCTATTGCTTTTCGATGGATCAAAAGAATGTCGTGATGGACACGGACATTTTTCAGGACCTGTGCGACAAGGTCTTTTCCGTGGAACAGGCGCAGCCCGTTTCCGCGGCGCGCGGCGGCGGTTTTGGCGGCGCGGCCGGTTTCGACGGCTTTGGCGGCTCAGGGTCCGCCGCGGGCGGTTTTGGCGGCTCGGGTTTTGCCGCGGGCGGCGTCGGTCCGGGGACCGGGCCGCTGTTCGGCGCGGCGCGGACGGAACGCCCGGCCCCGCGCGGCATAAGCGTCGACATGACCGCGTCCCGCTCGTATAACACGGACCGCGAGGTTTCACTGCTCTGCCGGGAGGCGCTCGACATCTATCAAAACGGCTTTTTGAGCGAGGATACGTTCGACGGCAGCTGGCTCACGTCATACCGGCTGAATTATCGGCGGATGTGGTTCCGGCTGATTGAAACATT
>JAITSR010000035.1 GCA_031287655.1 Clostridiales bacterium | reverse complement strand
CTTGTTCGTGCGGATCGCGCGGATCGTCCGGAGTATGGAGATCAACGCCGCGAGACTGATTAAGCAAATCAGGGCGATTTTTCCGATTGTGCCGGGAATGGACGCGAAAGGTCCCGCCGCCGCGTCTGTCTCGCCGTCCGCGCCGCCGCCGTCGTCCGTATCTGCATCGCCCGTCGCGGCCGCCGCGGATTCCTCATCGGACGGCGCGCCCGCTGTTTCGTCCGCGCTCAGGCCCCCGTTTGCGCCTGAACCGCCGCCCGTTGCGCCTGAGTCGCCGCTCACGGCGCCCGTACCTTGGCCGCCGCTTGCTTTTGGACCTTCGATCGCGCCGCCGCTCAGACTGACGGCGCTTTTTGCGCTCCCCGTATCGCTGCGTTTGAGCGTCTGCCGCGCGCCGCCCTTTGCCGCCGAAATATCCGAGGCCGCGACGACGTTGACCCTCCCCGCGAAATTTCCGCCGCTGCGGAACTCGACATAACCCAGCGCCGCGCCGCGTGAGACGGGGGCGGTGATCTCTGATTTTACATACTCAATCCGGGAAATGTCCCATTTTTCCTGATCGACCGGCAAAAAGAGCTTGACGGTTCCGTCTGAGATCGCGTCGACCGTGTCAAGACTCTCGCCGCCCAGCACGCTGATCGTCCCGACGAGCTCTTGGTCCCGAATGAAGGTGTTGACTTTAAAGTTCTCAAAGCCATAGGCCAAAAGGTCCGATGCGATCTTAAAACGCTTCGCGCTTGTGCCTGGCACAGTGCCGTATACGCCGAGCACGACGCACAGGAGCTCCATGCCGCCGCTGTCGACGCCGCTCGCGACAAGGCAATAGCCGGATTCGGAATGGTATCCGGTCTTGATGCCCGTGATCGCAAAGCCCTTGATCGAGTCGTCCGACAGGAGGCTGTTCGTCGTGTTCATGCGGTCCCACGAGGCGTGTTTGTTCGTCGGCGAGAGGATAATGCTGCGTTTTGCGACGTATTCGCGAAATTTGGCGTTGTTCATCGCGTAGTTTGCGATCCTCGAAAGATCATACGCGGTTGTATAGTGAGATTCCTCCTGATAGCCGCTCGTGTTTGAAAAATGCGTGTTCACCGCGCCGAGCTCGCGGGCTTTCGCGTTCATCAGCGCGATAAACTCGTCGCGCGTGTCGCACAGGTTCTCGGCGATGATGTTTCCGGTCTCGTTCGCGGACTTTACGAGCAACGCGTCCAGCAGGTTGTCCAGACGCATTTTTTCGCCCGCGATCAGGCCGATGTTGCTGCCGTCCGGGCCGATGTCCCGAATCGCCTTCGCGCTGGCCGTCATGACCGAATTGAGGTCGCCCATCTCGAGCGCGAGGATGCCGGTCATTATTTTTGTCGTGCTCGCGGGGTACATCTTTTTGTCGGGGTTCTTTGCGCAGATGGTCTGTCCGGTCCGCCTGTCGATCAGAATGTACGCCTCCGCCTCAAACTCCGGCAGCCCGGACGTGTCAAAGAGACTCTGCGAATTGGGTTCGGGTGATACGCTGACATCGTTTTCGGAGGCGTCCAAAGAGACGGCGGGCCGAAAAGAGAGATCGTCGGCAGGGCTGATGGCGGAAGGCGTGAAAGCCTCCGCGGCGCCCGCGTCCGCGCCTTCCGAATCCGAATTTTCCGCCGTTTCGCCGCCTAAATCCGCGCCGTCCGCGCCCGTGGCCTCCGCGCCTGAATCGTTTGCCGCGGCCCCGCCCGCCCAGACCGCCGGGGCGGCGATTGTCGTCGCTATGGCTGTAATCGCAATCACACACACCAAAAAAAGAGCGGTGAGCCGTGCGCAGATACTCCTGCATCTATATGAAAAACGCGTGAGCCTACTCCCGCGGTGATATTGTCGTCGCTGAACGATATTGTCCAACCTCCCGTCCGGTCTATAACTAATCAGCGGTTAAGCTGGCGACGCTGCTCCGCAACGTCTGATCAGTCACTACAGTATAACAGAAATCAAAAAGAAATGTAAGTTTTATATTGTCAATTATGTAAATATATGGTATTCTTGATATGTTCATGGGGCGGAGGGGAAAAGGAAGGAGCGATCAAGGCGATGAGAATCCCTTTTTTTGGACGGACGATTGTGGTGGAACGGCAGGCGGTTTGCCTCGCGGCGGTATTTTTGTGCGCGTGCCTTGTTATGGCCGGATATTTTTTATCGGTTGCGGCCGCCGCGCCGACGGACGGCGAGGTGGAGCTTGTCCGCGGCGGATCGGCTCAAAACGATGGCGTCGCCGGTGAAGCCGCGGCGCAAAACGCGGCGGGGGCGGCGGCTCCCGCAGGCCAATCGGAGCCGCAAGGCGCGGACGGGACCGCGGGCGTGAGTCAGGCGGCGGGCAGCGGCGCGGGGCTGAGCGAGGATGCGGCATCCGGCGCGGCAGTCTCCGGAGCGGCGGGCGAGAGCGCCGCCGGTTTTGTATACGGCGCGCAAACGGACGGCGAAGTCATCTATGTATATGTTACGGGCGCGGTAAAAAATCCGGGCGTATACGAGCTTGCGCGCTCCTCGATGATTGTCGACGCCGTCGAGTTGGCGGGCGGTTTTACGGAGCAGGCCGACGCGGAGAATGTGAACATGGTCTACCGGTTGGAGAGTAACGCGATGCTGAACATCAAACGAAAACCGGAGCAGTCCGGGGCGGACGCCGATGCCGACGGCGGCGGGTCCGCCCCGGCGTCGGCATCGGGTCTCGCGCCAACCGCCGCAAACACCGCGCGGCAGTATGGCGACGCGGCCGAGATCAGCTATGGCTACGACGATATTCTGCTGTCGCCGGACGCCGCCGCCGGTACGGGCTCGGAGCCGCGCCTCAACCTCAACACGGCGACGCTCGCGCAGCTGCAAACGCTCCCCGGAATCGGCGAGGCGACGGCAAAGAAGATCATTGCGTATCGGGAGAAGAACCAGCGCTTTCTGCAAATAGAGGAACTGATGAATATCAGCGGCATAAAGCAGGCGAAGTTCGACGGACTCAAGGATCAGGTCACGGTCTAAAATCGTGGCCTAAAGTCTCTGTCTGGTTGTGTGGTGCGGCTCTGTTACTTAGTCGCGCCCGTTCTTCATCGACTACCGATTTATCGAGCCGCTCGAACAAAATTGATATTTCCGGCAGTTCGTAACCGGGCGCGACCCGCTTTATGCTCCATTCCGCGGTTTGGCTCAGCCAACCGAGTACGCGTTCAGAGGAAAACGGCAAAAAAGGCGCCAGCAAAGCCGCCAGATTCGCGACGATCTGAACGCAGTTGAACAGGGCGGCCGCACATTTTTTCGGGTCTTTTTCCCGGGCCGCCCACGGCTGTTCCGTATCAAAATATTGATTGCCGAACCGCGTGAGCTCAAAGATTTCGTCCAAGGCGTCCTTAAAACGCGTCCGCTCAATTTTTGCTCCGACCGAAGCATATGCCGCCGCAATCCTCTCCTGAATTTCCGCGCCGCCAACCCCGTTACCGACTTCGCCGCCAACCCCGTCGGGAACACGGCCGCCGTAATACTTTTTAATAAAGACCAGCGAACGGTTTACAAAGTTGCCGTATGCGCCGAGAAGCTCGCTGTTGCTGCGTTCGACAAACTCCCGCCATGAAAAATCCGTGTCGCGCTTTTCCGGGCCATTCGCAATGAAAAAATAGCGCAGCGCGTCGGGATTGTACCGGTCAATAATGTCTTTCGCCCAAATCGCCCAGTTCAGGCTCGTTGAAATTTTTCGTCCATCAAGGGTAAGGTATTCGCTTGAGACAATTTCATCCGGCAGACGCAGCCCGCCGCCGTGGCCGAGCAGAAGCGACGGCAGAATAATTGTGTGAAACGGAATGTTGTCCTTGCCGTGAACATAGTAATGACGGGCATTTTCCCCGAACAGCGCGTCCCATGACTCTCCGCGATTCGCGCATACCGAAGCGCTCGCGGATAAATACCCGAGTACGTTCTCCGCCCAAATGTAAATTCTCTTGCTGCCATACCCTTCCTTAGGGACGTCAATTCCCCAGTCGAGGTCGCGTGTGATCGCACGGTCCCGCAGGCCTTCGCCGATATAGCGTTTCGTAAACGCGACCGCGTTCTTGCGCCATGTTTTATGTGCGTTCAAGTAGTCTGTCAGTCTGTACTCCAATTTTGAAATCGAGAGAAAAAGCTGGGTCGTCTCTCCGAAGTCCAGCGCGGAACCGCAGTCCGCGCATCGCGCGTCGACAATCGTGTCCGCGTCGGGTATTTCACCGCAGGCGTCGCATTGGTCGCCGCGCGTCGCCGCTCCGCAAGCCGGACATTTGCCAACAATCAAGCGGTCTGTCAGAACTTTGGCGCAACGCGGGCATCGGGCTTGTTTGACAGTGGCCTCATAGACGTATTCGCCCGCATACAGGATTCGGTGAAATTCCCGAACAAAAGCCTTGTGCTGCGCGCTCGAAGTTTTTGTATACAGGTCGTAGCTAAAGCCGAACGCGTTGAATACCAGAGTAAATTCTTCGTGGTAGGCATCGCTGATTTCCTGCGGCGAGCGCCCCTCCTGCCGCGCGCGGATCGTCACGGGGGTCCCGTGGCAATCGCTGCCGGACACATAATAAACGCGGTCGCCAATTGCGCGGTGATAACGGGCCAAAATATCTCCCGGGAGCAGCGCGGCGATGTGTCCGATATGGAGCGAACCGTTTGCATACGGCCATGCGCCGCCGATCAAGATGTTTTTCATAATATTTGCCCTTTCCATTTCAAATGAGTATTAGCGGTGGAATACACAGATAAAATAAAGCTCCCGCCCCCTTATCGTAAGATTCAGGGACGAGAGCTGTCGCTTCCGTGATACCACCCTAATTCACGCGCTTCTCGCGAAGACGCGCCTTATCGAGTGCGGGCGGGAAATGAACCGCCGATACTCTATCGCTGTCACGGGCGACCCCGTCGTAGCCTAAAGCCCTTTTGCGGCTCTCGGTACGCTGCTCCAAGACCATGTTCAGCCGTGTACTGTTCCGCGCCCTCTCAGCCGACACGCGACAGCGGTCGAGGCGCTTCTCTGTAAAAACTCACAGGGCTTACTCTTTCTTTTCAACGCATTTGTTATTTGATTTGCGCTATGATAACATGTAGGAACAAAAAATACAAGCACGGATTTTTATTTAGCGGAGGTCAAATGATGGAAAACTGTGGCAAAAAAATCCTTCCGAAAAAAATAGTACCCGAATATGACAGAATCCATTTTTGGGAATTGTATTCTTCCGAGCTGCCGACGGAATACAGGCAGTCCATTGAAGAAGGAAAGGACCTGTCGTCTTATGAGGACTTGTTCGCGGCGGCCGCAAAAATGCCTATGGGCGAACAGAAAGAAAAAATAGCCGAGGCGCTTTTTGACATCGTTTTGAACAGCGGGCAGGTCCCCGATTATCCATATGACGAGCCCTCGGATTTGGAGAACATTCTGCTTTTGAGGCCCGAATTTGAATATAAGACGCGGGTCAAGCCCGGCGCGGAGCTTTTGAAAAATAAGCTCCACGGCGCGTGGCTCGGAAGGGTTTGCGGATGCCTGCTCGGAAAGCCGATTGAGGGAATCCGGACGAACGAGCTGCATCCGTTTCTGAAAGAAACCAATAATTTTCCCATGCACAGATACATAAGGGCATCCGATATTACCGATGAGATATGCGGCAAATATTCTTTCGAGCTGAGGGGTAAATGCTACGCCGACGCGATACCGTGCGCGCCCGTTGACGACGACACCAATTATACGGTTCTGGCCAATGTTCTCGTTGAAAAATACGGGAGGAATTTTACCCCGCGCGACGTCGCGGCGGTTTGGTTGGATTATCAGAAAAAAGACGCGTACTGCACGGCGGAAAGAGTCGCCTTCTGCAATTTTGTGAAGGGCTTTGCTCCGCCCGATTCCGCGATGTATAAA